>NZ_KV810691.1:18915-71925 GCF_001812855.1 Streptococcus sp. HMSC072D03 | reverse complement strand
TTTTTTGCGTAGCAAAGGTATCAATTCTTACAAAAATACAAAAAGTGTATTGACAAAAATAAAAAAAACTGTATATAATAACTTTAAAAGTAAGCGCTTACTTAATGTAACAGTTGATTTATGAAGGTTTAGAAATGTTATGCATAGTTTATGTCATTTTATTTCCTTCATCGCAATTACTTTAAGGAGAATACTTATGAGAAAAAATATGAAATCGTTAATGGTTTTGGCTCTTGCTGTGACTTCTTTTGGGACTTTGTCTGGAGTTGCTGCAGCTACGCAGTATCCAGGTGGTGGTGTTTGGACTTACGGGGCTTCTAACGGTGGTGCTTTTTCGAATTACTATCATGGTTCGAAATATCATAGTTCAACTGTAGTTAGTCGTTGGACCTCTAAATCTAGTAAGGCCTATGCTTATGCCGGTCAGACTTCGTATGCTTTTATTAAAACGTCTTTTGGCGAGCAGGCTGCCTTTTACTATAACTATAATTAATTAAGTAACGGTGACTAGGTTGAATGTAATATGTCAACCTAGTTTTTGTTTCCTTGTAATGGTTCCATTTTCGACCGTAAACTTTATTTCAATACAAAGATATATAATTGTTCCGTTTAGGAGGTTTGTATGAAACGTGTTTTTATATTCATCTCGACTATCCTGTTTTCTTGCTACTTAGTCACAATGATTGTTCAACAAAATCAGCAAATATCTTTTTCGAGTTATAATGCTGTAGATGTGACTGGTCAGGCTTTGACTGATCATAAGGTATCTAATCGCAAGGAAGTAACAGATGCTTTAACTAATTTAGCTAATGAGCATAATAGCTTAATTGCTAGACGGATTGTTCAACCAAATGAAAAGGGTGAAATAGATTTTCGTTATCAGTTTTACGGACACGTTTCTCCACCTTCTAATTTAAAAAGGGCTTCTCAGGAGAGTGCTGAAGGCAGTGATATAGTTAGTAACTATCTAATTGTCTCAGGTGATTTAAAGGGAGCAGAACTTATCTCGACATTCAGTCAGCTTGGCTATAATGCGGTTGATTTTTCTTCTTATTCAATACTGTCTTTACTTTTAACAATATTATTGAATGAGGTTTCACTTATTAGTTTCGCATTATTTCTGTTGACCTTTGCTTCACTAGTGTTGATTTACCGAATAAAGGATTTAAGGGATGCGGGAATCAAGCTTGTTTCGGGGCAAAGCATGATGAAAGTAATGTTATCATCATTTATCGTTGATTCTAGGCAGTTATTGGTTGCATATTGTTTATCTATTCTTATTGGGGGAGTAGGTTTGTGGCATTTTCGGATTTTGCAATCTTTGCCTATATTACTTTATTTTACAGGAGTAACTTTATATTTTTTTGCGCTATGTTTTATTTCTCTTGGGTTAAGTTTAATATATCTACTAGGGTTAAAAGCAACTTCTTTAGTTGAAGTTATGAGAGGGCGCCTCCCCTTAAGAAGACTTCTAGGAGTGATGTTCTTAGGACAATTCGTTGCAATTGTAGTTGTTGGTATTACTGTAGGTACGTTGTTGAACAGTTATCAAGATTTTGTGCAATTAAATAGTGCTAAAGAAGAGTGGTCTATAAATAGAAATTACTACCAGCTATCTTATAGTTATAGCTCTGCCTTTACACAAGGTAAGGAAGAAGAAAAGCAGAATAAGTCTTGGTATGACTTCGCAAATCGTACTCTAAAGGACGATAAAGGGCTATTTGTAAAAACAAATTTACGTCAGTTCTTAGTATCAAATATAGCTAATGGGGTTAAAATAACAGACTATGTGCCTAATGGGAATACCATTTATGTTTCACCTAATTACTTGGAAAAGCAAAATGTTGGTGTCTCCGATGAATTTTTAGCACAAATGAAAAAACTTAAGCGTGGCGAATTTGGATTAATAATTCCAGAGAAGTTGAAGAATAGTAGGAAAGAGTTAGAGAGTATATATTCAGAATATATGTCAGGTTTCTCAAGTCGTAGTCTAAATCCTCATAGTCATCACTTATTTAAGGTATCGGTCTCTACCGAATTCGTAAAAGATAAGAAAAAGCGTTTTTTGTACAATACAGATAGTGACATACCTATGCAATTCCTTAATGATCCTATTATTGTTGTGACTACACCTGAAGCAATGGGAGATACACCAAGTAGTCAGTTATTTTGGGGAACAGAAGTAGGTTCGGGACTACACATGACGGGCTATAAGGATAGCATTGATTTACTTAAACAAGGTGGTGTTTATCAGTGGGTTTCTTATTTGACTAATAATCGTAATAGCTACTATAAGATTCTTTCAGAGAGTCGTAGTCGCCTTGCTTTTCTATTAATTGGTGTTTTATTAGGTTTATTGACCTCTATACTTTTATTTGACAGTATGAACCTTCTTTACTTTGAGCAATTTAGAAAAGAAATCTTTATCAAGCGATTATCTGGTATGAGGTTTGAAGAAGTGCATTTTAACTATCTTTTTTCACAAATCTGTGTTTTAGGTGTTGCACTTGTGTTTTTGATTTTCTTGACTCATCATTTGATTATGAGTTTACTTATAGTTTCCTTGTTTATTATCAACATGTTTACCATTTTATACAGACAGACGCTTACTGAGAGTAGAACTTCAGTCAGTGTTTTGAAAGGAAAGTAATATGATTGCAATTAAGAAACTAAGCAAATATTTTGGTAAGCGAGTTATTTTTGATGATTTAAATTTATCTTTTGATAAAGGAAAGATATATGCGCTTATCGGAGAAAGTGGCTCTGGGAAAACAACTCTTTTAAATATTCTGGCAAAACTAGAGACTTATGATAGTGGTTCTGTCACTTATGATGGTACAGACTTGAAAGAGATTAAATCTCAAGTCTATTATCGTGATTATTTGGGTTATTTGTTCCAAAACTTTGGGCTTATTGAAAATGATAGTATAAGTTACAACCTGGATTTGGGGTTGGTAGGAAAGAAACTCAGAAAGAATGATATTCAAGAATGCAAAGAAAAAGTGATGAAAGATGTTCATCTGGAACATTTAAATCTTAATCAAAAAATATACGAATTATCTGGTGGAGAAGCACAGCGTGTTGCTCTGGCTAAACTTTTTTTGAAAAATCCTCCTATCATACTAGCTGATGAGCCAACAGCTTCTTTGGATCCTGATAATGCTCAAGAAATTATGGACTTAATTCGATCACTAAAAAATCCAAATCGTATTATTATTATTGCTACCCATAATCCAGGTATTTGGGAACAAGCAGATCAAGTAATTCGATTAAATAAGATTCGATATAACAACTCTAACGACGATATTAGTTAGTTTTAATATCGAGAACCTAGGTTAAGAGGTATTTTGACTTATTCTCATAAGATATCCTGAGGAGATGCAAATACCATATAATGTAAGAAATAAAGTCAGTTGGGTCGTTGAAATTGTCAAAATTAACAGAAAATTCTTGACATCTCTCTAAAAAGGAGTACAATAGTTAGTAAATCAGAAAGTAACTGGTCTTAGATTTTCAGGGAGCCTGCGGTGATTGTGAGTAGGTAATCGAGATGAGCGAACATTGGGCTGATTGGATGATAATGAGAAGGTAATACATATTCTTCTCGGTTGGCACCCCTTACCGTGCAACTCCTTGTTAGAGGAGATAGAGATGATGGTCGTTTTTTGGAGACCATTAACTGAGGTGGTACCGTGTTAAACTAGATTTAATGCCCTCACAGAGTTTTTCTCTGTGAGGTTTTTTGTTTACTTTTATCTTTAAAGAAGTGTTATTTCATTATTCAATGAAAGGTTGGGTATTTATGGATGCATTAAGCGATATTCGAATTGATATTGATAATATTGATAGACAGTTGCTTCGACTACTGGCCCAACGTCAAATACTTGTGGAAAAGGCAGGACGGCTTAAGCCCAAGGGAGACAAGGTTGCTGTCCAGGCTAGTGATCGTGTTGCTCAAGTGATAGCAAACCGTCGTAAGGAGGCACTAGAGCTTGGCTTATCGCCAGATGTGGCTGAAAGTGTTTGGAGAAGCATGATTAAAGCATTTATTGCTTTGGAAGAGAAAGTGAACAAAGAATAATATGGTGCCAATACATCCTATAAAAGGAGCCTTGCATCAGTCTTATTACTCTCGATAAACCAGTTTGAAAGGAAATATTATGAGAAAAATTTTACCAGCCGATACCTTAACACCAATCTTGGCTTATATGCGTGTTCAAGGGGAACACAAGGTTATCCTTGAATCTATTCCTCGTGAGAAGGAAAATGCACGTTTTTCTATTGTTGCCTACAATCCGGTCTTTGAAGTAACCTTCAAGGATGGTGTTCTTTATGAAAATGGTAAGGCGATTGATCAAGATCCTTTCGAATACTTGGACCAAGTAACAGTCAAGGGCATCAAGTCTGACCTACCTTTCGCAGGTGGTGCTATCGGGTTTGCAGGCTATGACATGATTGGTCTCTATGAAAATATTGGTGAGATTCCTGAAGACACGATTGGGACACCTGATATGCATTTCTTCATCTATGAGTCTTATTTGATTTTTGACCACAAGAAGGAAAAGGTTTATGTGGTTGAGGACAATATCTACTCTGATCGTGACAACGATGCGGTGCGTCAAGCTCTTGGTCAGGTGGTAACCAACCTCCAGACTCAGGCGCCAAACGAGTTTACGCCTCAAGCCTTGCAAGCCTTGCAATTTTCAAATCATATCGAAAAAGAAGTCTTCATGGATATGGTGGCTAAGGCCAAGAAACTCATTCGTGAGGGAGATATGTTCCAATGTGTGCTTAGCCAACGCTTTTCAGCGGACTTTGAGGGAGATCCTTTGGATTACTACCGTAACTTGCGTGTGACCAACCCATCAAACTATCTTTATTTCTACGATTTTGGAGATTATCAGGTGATTGGTGCTAGCCCAGAGAGTTTGGTTTCAGTGAAAAATGGAGAGGTGGTAACCAATCCGATTGCTGGAACTCGCCCTCGTGGTACCAATGAGGCGGAAGACGCTGCTTTGGCAGATGAACTCTCACATGATGTCAAAGAAACTGCGGAACACCGTATGTTGGTTGACTTGGGACGTAATGATATTGGTAAGATTGCTAAAAATGGTACGGTCAAGGTGACCAAGTATATGGAAGTTGAGTATTTCCGCTATGTGATGCACCTTACCAGTGTGGTTAAGGGACAACTCTTATCGGAATTGACAGCACTGGATGCACTAAAATCAACCCTACCAGCTGGAACCGTATCTGGAGCACCTAAGATTCGTGCCATGCGTCGTATCTATGAGCTTGAGCAAGAAAAACGTGGTATTTATGCGGGAGCTATTGGTTATCTGTCTGCGACAGGAGATATGGACTTTGCCATTGCCATCCGTACTATGATTCTCAAAAATCAAAAAGCCTATGTTCAAGCAGGTGCAGGTGTTGTTTACGATAGTGTTCCTGAAAATGAATTTTACGAAACGATTAACAAGGCGAAAGCTATGACAAGAATAGGAGATGCCCAATGATTTTATTAGTTGATAACTATGACTCTTTTACCTATAATTTGGCACAATACCTAGGGACATTTACAGAGGTAAAGGTCTTGCGTAATGATGATGAGACCCTCTATGAAGCGGCGGAAAAAGCTGACGGGTTAGTCTTTTCACCAGGTCCAGGTTGGCCAGCTGATGCGGGTAAAATGGAAGCCTTGATTAAGGATTTCGCTGGTAAAAAACCGATGATGGGAATTTGCTTGGGGCATCAGGCTATTGCGGAAACTTTTGGCGGTAAGCTCGGCTTGGCTAAAAATGTCATGCATGGAAAACAAAGTAACATCACTTTTGAAACGCCATCGCCTATTTTCAAGGATATCGACAATGATGTCCCAATCATGCGTTACCATTCCATCGTTGTTGACCAAATGCCAGAGGGCTTTGATGTGACAGCTATCACAACTGATGATCAAGAAATCATGGCCATTCAACATAAGGAGCTACCTATTTACGGTTTGCAATATCACCCAGAAAGCATTGGAAGTCCAGACGGGCTTAAGATGGTTGAAAATTTCGTAAAAATCGTTGCAGGCTAGTTGGACAGTTTTTGGACTAGATTTGTCTACGCTCAAAACCTCTTCTCGTGCATCAGAAAATATTGAACAGTTTTTAAAAGGAAAACAGATATGAAAGAAATATTCCTACAAATCTCAAGCCGCCAAGACTTGTCTCAAGACCAAGTCCAAGCAGTCTTTAACCGCATTCTCAAAAATGAAGTCTCAGAAAGCCAAATTGCTGCCTTCCTTATGGGGCTTAAGACTAAGGGGGAAACAGCAGATGAAATCACAGGTATCGTGCGTGCCCTCAAATCACATGCGACTGTCTTGCCTGAGACTTTCACAGATGCTATGTGTAACTGTGGAACTGGTGGTGACCAGTCTTATAGCTTTAACATTTCGACAACTGTTTGCTTTGTCCTAGCAGCAGGTGGTATTCGTATGGCCAAGGCTGGTAACCGTTCGATTTCCTCTAAATCTGGTTCGGCTGACGTCCTTGAAGCCCTTGGAATCAACGTTGCAGCATCACCAGAAACCCTATCTAAAGCACTTGACGAGGTTGGTTTGGCCTTTATCTTTGCCCAAACCATGCACCCAGCTATGCGTTTTATCGGTCCAGCCCGCCAAGCTCTTGGGATTCCAACGATTATGAACTTGGTTGGGCCACTGGCTAATCCGCTTGATCTAGAGACACAACTCATGGGGCTCTATCGTGTGGAATTACAAGAAATTGTTGCTAATGCTATTCAACAGTTGGGACGTAAACGTGCGGTTATTATCACAGGTCCTGACAATATGGACGAAGCTGCCCTCTATGGCACTAACACCTACACCCTTTTGGAAGATGGTCACATCAGCCAACACACTTTCACTTATGAAGATTTGGGTATGGAAAAGGTTGAGTTGTCTGACATCACAGGTGGCGATGCCAAGGAAAATGCAGAGATTCTCCTTAGTGTCTTGAAAAATGAAGCTAGTCCTTACCTTGAAACAACAGTGCTTAATGCAGGTCTCGGCTTCTTTGCCAATGGTAAGGTTGAGACTATTAAGGAGGGTGTAGAGCTTGCTCGTCAATTGATTGCGGACGGCTCAGCCCTAGAGAAACTTCGCCAACTCCAAGAGGTACAAGTATGAGTAAAGCCTTTCTCCCAACAATCTTAGAACAAAAAGAAAAAGAAGTGGCCCAATTGGTCATGGAAGACTTGCAGCCCTTGCGTCAGACCTATCGTCTTTATGATTTTCTCAAGTCAAATCAAAACAAGCTGCAAATTATTTCTGAAGTGAAAAAAGCTAGTCCAAGTATGGGTGATATTAACCTAGATGTGGATATTGTGGCTCAGGCCAAGACCTATGAAGAAAATGGTGCAGCCATGATTTCTGTTTTGACAGATGAGGTTTTCTTCAAGGGTGATATTTCCTATTTGAAAGAAATTTCGTCACAGGTGGCTATTCCAACCTTGGCTAAGGACTTCATTATTGATGAGAAACAGATTGTGCGTAGTCGTAATGTGGGTGCGACAGTCATTCTCTTGATTGTAGCGGCCTTGCCAGAGGCTCGACTCAAGGAGCTCTACGATTTTGCGACAAGCCTTGGCTTGGAAGTCTTGGTTGAAACGCATAATCTGCCAGAATTGGAAGTGGCTCATCGTATTGGTGCTGAGATTATCGGTGTTAACAACCGTAATTTGGTTACTTTTGAGACAGACATCAATACCAGTCTTGAGTTATCAACGCATTTCAAGGACAAGCCTGTTTATATTTCTGAGTCGGCTATTTTTACAGGTCAGGATGTTGCCTTAGTTGCCCCATATTTTAATGGGATTCTAGTAGGAACTGCCCTTATGACGGCTGACAATGTGGCTGAAAAGGTCAAGGAGTTGCAAATTGACAAAGGTTAAAATTTGTGGACTGTCGACACCAGAAGCGGTAGCAACTGCAGTTGAAGCAGGTGCTGACTACATTGGCTTTGTGTTCACCAAGAGTAAGCGCCAAGTGAGTCTTGAGCAAGCTCACCAGCTGGCTAAAGGGGTGACAGCCCAAACAAAAGTCGTCGGTGTCTTTGTTTCACCAAGTCTTGAGGAACTGGAAGAAGCGATTGGTCAGGTTCCTTTAGATATCGTTCAGATTCATGGAAGTTTTGATGAAGTTCTGATTCCAAAGATTTCAGTACCAGTTATTCGAGCTATTCAGATTTCAGATAGCGATTCTCAAGTCAAGAGCCAGGCGGATTATCTTCTCTTTGATGCTCCCATTGCTGGTAGTGGTCAGACCTTTGACTGGCAACTCTTGGCTGATAAGCAGATTGAGCAGGATTATTTCATCGCTGGTGGCTTAACTGTGGACAATGTGGCAGAGGTCAAGGAGATTTTCCACCCCTATGCCTTAGATGTGTCCTCAGGTGTCGAGACAGATGGTTCCAAAGATTTAGATAAGATTAAAGCATTTATAGAAAGAGTGAAAGCATGACATATCAACAACCTGATGCAAAAGGATTTTACGGAAAATTCGGTGGTCAGTTCGTTCCAGAAACGCTGATGACAGCTGTTATTGAATTGGACAAGGCCTATCGTGAAGCCAAGGAGGATCCAAGTTTCCAAGCGGAATTGGATGATCTCCTCAAAAACTATGTGGGCCGTGAGACACCTCTTTACCACGCCAAACGTTTGACTGACCATATCGGTGGAGCGCAAATTTATCTTAAACGTGAGGATCTTAACCATACAGGTGCCCACAAGATTAACAATGCCCTTGGTCAAGTCTTGCTTGCCAAACGTATGGGCAAGAAGAAAATCATCGCCGAAACAGGTGCAGGTCAACACGGTGTTGCAACAGCGACAGCCGCAGCCCTTTTCGACATGGATTGTACAATCTATATGGGTGAAGAAGATGTTAAACGTCAGGCGCTTAACGTTTTCCGTATGGAATTGCTTGGTGCCAAGGTATTTAGCGTAACAGATGGTTCGCGAGTGCTTAAGGATGCCGTAAATGCAGCCCTTCGTGCTTGGGTTGCAGGTATCGAGGATACGCACTACATCATGGGATCTGCCCTTGGTCCTGCACCATTCCCAGAAATTGTTCGTGACTTCCAATCTGTCATCGGTCGTGAAGCCAAACGCCAATACGCTGAGATTTCAGGTGGTAAATTGCCAGATGCTGTAATGGCTTGTATCGGTGGTGGTTCAAATGCTATCGGTATGTTCTACCCATTTGTTAATGATAAGTCAGTAGCCATGTATGGTGCTGAGGCTTCTGGTTTGGGGCTTGATACTGAAAAACATGCCGCAACCTTTGCCAAAGGCCGTCCAGGTATCCTTCATGGAGCGCTTATGGATGTCCTCCAAGATGCTCACGGTCAAATCATGGAAGCCTTCTCTATCTCAGCAGGTCTGGACTACCCAGGGGTTGGTCCTGAGCACTGTTATTTCAACGAAATTGGACGTGCGACTTACGACTCTATCACAGACGAAGAAGCTCTTGAAGGCTTCAAACTTCTGTCACGTTTGGAAGGTATTATCCCAGCTCTTGAGTCTAGCCATGCCATTGCGCTTGCGCAAAAAGTGGCAGCTAAGATGTCACCAGACCAAAGCCTCATCGTCTGCCTCTCAGGTCGTGGGGACAAGGACGTTATGCAGGTTAAAGAACGTTTCGAAGCTGAAGCAGAAGGGAAATAAACCATGACAAAAACACTAACAAAACACCTACAAGCTATCAAAGACAGTAAACGCGGTATTTTCGTACCTTACATCATGGCGGGTGACCATGCTAAAGGTCTAGACGGACTCTTTGAGACCATTGCTCTCTTGGAAAATAGTGGTGTCTCAGCTATTGAGGTGGGTATTCCATGGTCAGACCCTGTGGCCGATGGTCCCGTTATTGAATTAGCAGGACAACGTAGTTTGGCTAAAGATGTGACTTTGACAGCTATTATCAAGAAGCTTCAAGAACAAAAAACACAGGTACCTTTGGTTATCATGACCTACATCAACCCAGTTTATCAATATGGTATCGAAGCCTTTGTTAAGGATCTTGCAGATACATCTGTCAAGGGGCTCATTATTCCTGATTTGCCAGACGAACACGCTGACTTTATCACCCCATATTTGAAAGACAGTGATATTGCTCTCGTGCCTTTGGTAAGCTTGACTACAGGTATTGACCGTCAGAAACAGTTGATTGATGGTGCAGAAGGTTTTATCTACGCTGTTGCCATCAATGGCGTTACTGGTAAGACTGGTAATTACCGTGATGACCTTGATAAACACTTGGCTAACTTGACTGCTCATGCTGACATTCCAGTTCTCACAGGTTTCGGTGTGTCAACAGAGGAAGATATCAAACGCTTTAACGCTGTGTCAGACGGTGTTATCGTGGGATCAAAAATCGTCCGTGACCTTCACGACGGTAAGGAAGAAGAAGTGGCTGAATTTGTTACATTCGGTTCACACTTTGAAAAATAGCAGATGATACTTTCCAGAAATGGGGAGTATTTTTTATCAAAATTATTCTTTGGAGCAATTTGATTTTCTTAGTTATCAAGCTTATAATATGGGTGGATTGTAGCGAATTAAATTTATCTCTTGTTTTTATTTTCATCTTACTTATAGAAAGAAGGTAGACAAATGAAAGTATCATTGAGGGTAATACTAGGGGTCTGTTTCTTAATAGGCGCCTTACTATTTTTCTATCGAGGAGAAAATCACTATGCTCTGATTTTTCTTTTGGTTGGTGCCTTGTATCTCTACAAAGGTCTGAGTTGAGGGTTAAATCATCGTAATCAACTTTTCTATATCTCGTATTGAATGAATAAGCCTTTTTAGTGACATGAATGTCACTATTTTTTTCTTTTCGAAAACTATAGAATGATGTCATAGCTTGTTTAGAGCTAAAAAAGTAAGGAAGAGAAGGGTTCTCTGAACTTGATTGATTACATTTTGTCATTCTTTGTATCAAACAAGAAAGCTCAGGCAATACTCTTTATGATAATTTACTTGGCTATTATTTACCCTAGCATATTTACATTTTTGTATGGTGAAGGCAGGGATTTTGGGCGTAGCCTCGTCAACTCAATCTTATCTTAGTAAAGTTTAGCACCTCTTAGGAGGTGTTTTTCTAATGCGCTGAACTATTGAAGGCTAGTATGTTCAGTGTTACAATAAGTGCAATGAAAAAGAAAAGGTTTAGAAATCGTTAATGTTTACCAACAATTCCAGAATTATTTTCCTTAATAGGTTTTTGTCGCTGATTATCGAGTACGGCTATGCGATAGCACTGAGTATTATCTTCTCTAAAATCTCGGTGGACTATGTCTTAGGGCTATGGATTGCCAAATTCTTAGGAGGGATTCTTGCCAATGTGGGACACCAATTTGTAGGAAAAATCACAAATAAAAAATATGTTTTGATTGGTATTGAATTGCTTAAGGCAGTCTGTCTGGCTTTAATCTATCTTGCCATGGGTAGTGTTTTTGTATTTGCTTTGGTGGTTTTGACTGAAGTGCTGACGACTTACTTTAACAGTTTGTTGTCCTCAGCGGTGCCTGTGCTTGTTAAAAAAGCCAACTTGCAAAAATTTAACAGTACCTATACCATGATTGGGTCAGCTTCCTATTTCTTAGCACCTATGATAGTTGGTCTCTGGGGTAGCCTTGATTTAGGGAGCTTATTTTTGGTCTACAGTGTGCTAACGCTACTAGCAACCCTCTTATTGTTTAAACTGGGACCGATTATTTTTGACCGTGAGAATGAATCAGAAGAGGAGGTTTCTTCCAGTCAAGGTAGTCCTATTTTTGGAAGGCAGAGTGTCGTCCTTAAGATGGTTATGATGACTATACTCTTACAGTCAGTGGGTGTCTTATATGATGCTTATGAGGTTATCTTCCTGACCAAAGACGTCGGTATTTCTAGTCAGGCCTATTCTTTCTCTCTGTCCTTCTTGGCCATTGCCTTTCTAGCAACGAGTTCAATTCTATCTTTCAAAAGTCTCACTAAATACTCCCCTATGACCGTTTACTTGTTAGGCTCTCTTGTCTATTTGGGTTACGTTGTCGTCTTTCCATTCGTAGCTAACCTACCGACTGTTTTGCTTAGCTATATCTTTTTAGCAGTTGGCCAAACGATATCTGGAATCTCGCAAAATGTTTACCTGCAGGAGAAGTTGAATCCTCTACAGCTCAACAATCTTTATTTGAAAATTGAAGTCTTGAATCAGGTTTTGACAGGGATTGTTGTATTTGTCAGTGGTATGCTTATCAAGAGAGGTCTGCAAGTCACTACAATTTATTTGGGATACAGTCTTCCAGTCATTATACTCGTTTTGGGAATAATGCTTATGACTAAACTGCATCAGAAAAATCCAAAGGCATAATTTTTTGCCTAAGATAATGAAAGTCTTCCAAGGTCCTTGAAGTGATCTTGGAAATTTTTTTAAAAATAAATCTACAAATGTAGACAAAACTCTTGACGAATTTTCACAATAGCGTTAAAATAAATCTACAAACGTAAACGAATGACGACATTCAGAAAGGAGTTATCATGCTGACAATTTCATCTGCGGAATGGGAAGTCATGCGAGTGCTCTGGGCTAAGGGGCAGGCGACTTCTTCAGAGATTATAGCGATTCTAGCTAAGAAGCTTGACTGGTCGGCTTCGACAGTTAAGACCTTGCTTGGACGTTTGGCGGACAAGGGTTACCTAACCAGTCAGCGTCAAGGACGAGGCTTTATCTATCAAGCTAGCTTGGGTGAAGATGAAGCGAATTTTCAAGCTTTAGAGACTGTTTTTGACAAGGTTTGTTTGACCAAACACAGCGACTTGTTGGGTCAACTCATCGAGAAGACGCCGATGACTCAAGCTGATGTGGATAAGCTGCAGGCCTTGCTTCTAGCAAAAGAACCTGTGGATCAGGTGGTTTGTGACTGTGTGCCAGGCCAATGTGCCTGTGGGCATCATATGGAGGTGATATAGGAAATGGCAAAAGAAACCTTTGTGGTTAATGGGATGACCTGTGCATCCTGTGTAGCCAACGTTGAAAATGCTGTTAATAAGTTGGATGGTGTGGACAAGGCTGTGGTTAACCTAACCACCGAAAAAATGTCTGTGGACTATGCTGGGGATAAGGTTAGTCCAGAAGTTATTGAAAAAGCTGTGGCTGACGCTGGTTATGAGGCCGAAGTCTACAATCCAGAGACAGCTAAAAGTCAGGAAGAACGTGAAGAAGACAAGATTCACAAGGTGCGTGAGCGTCTCATTTGGTCATCAGTCTTCACCATTCCTCTCTTTTATCTAGCTATGGGGCCAATGGTCGGTCTACCTGTGCCAAACTTCTTGTCTCCTCATCATGCAGCCTTGACTTATGCCTTGGTGCTGCTAGTTTTGACAGTTCCAGTCATGTGGTTGGGTCGTTCCTTCTATAGTAATGGTTTTCGTACCTTGGCTAAGGGTCATCCTAACATGGATGCCTTGGTAGCCTTGGCAACGTCGGCAGCCTTTCTTTATAGTCTCTATGGTACTTACCACATTTCATTGGGGCATGCCCATCACGCCCACCAACTTTATTTTGAGTCAGTGGCTGTTATCTTGACCCTGATTACTCTAGGTAAGTACTTTGAAACCCTCTCTAAGGGTCGAACTTCAGAAGCTATCAAGAAACTCATGCACTTGTCAGCCAAGGAAGCAACTGTCCTTCGTGATGGTAAGGAAGTCAAGCTTCCTGTGGATAAGGTTGTTCTTGGTGACCATATTGTGGTCAAACCTGGGGAAAAGATAGCCGTGGATGGTCAGGTGATTTCTGGTAGCTCTGCTATTGATGAGAGTATGCTTACAGGTGAGTCACTCCCTATTGAAAAATCTGCTGGTAAACCAGTATTTGCAGGTTCTATTAATGGTCAAGGTAGTCTGATTTATGAGGCGGAAAAGATTGGTAAGGACACCTTGCTTTCCCAAATCATCAAATTGGTTGAGGATGCCCAACAAACCAAAGCGCCGATTGCAAAGATTGCCGATCAGGTGTCAGCGGTCTTTGTTCCCGTTGTCATGGCTATTGCCCTTGTTTCAGGTCTCTTCTGGTACTTTGTCATGGGACAAACCTTTACCTTCGCTATGACTGTAGCAGTCAGCGTCTTGGTTATTGCTTGTCCATGTGCATTGGGACTTGCGACACCAACAGCCATCATGGTTGGTACAGGCCTTGGTGCTGAACACGGTATTCTCTACAAGCGTGGAGATGTGCTCGAGTTAGCTCACAAGGCTGATGTCCTCGTTTTTGACAAGACAGGAACCATTACTCAGGGGAAACCTCAGCTCGTTTCTAGCTATACTTATGGCAATAGCAGAGCAGCCTTGCAGCTTTTGGCATCCTTGGAAGCCAAGTCTGAACACCCTTTGGGTCAAGCCATCCTTGTGGCAGCAGAAAATGCTAACTTGGACTTGTTGGAGATGGACAATTTCTCAAGTTTGACTGGACGAGGACTTACTGCAAGCTATGCAGGCAAAACTTATCTAGCTGGGAATCAAACTCTTATGGCTGAGGAAAAAGTCGACTTGACTTCAGCACAGGCTGATTTCCAAAGCTTGACAGCGGATGGTCAGACACCTATTTTCTTGGCTGAAGATGGTAAGTTAATCGGACTCTTTGGTGTAGCTGATCAGGTTAAAGCAGATAGTGCTGATATGGTGGCAGCTCTTCATCAAATGGGCAAGGAAGTCATCATGTTGACTGGTGATAATGACCAAACAGCCCAAGCCATCGCTCAAAAGGTTGGTATCAAGCGTGTTATCAGTCAAGTGCTTCCGCAAGAGAAATCTAGGGTGATTAGCGACCTTCAAGCAGAAGGAAAATCAGTCATCATGGTTGGTGATGGTATCAATGATGCCCCAGCCCTTGCGACTGCAGATATCGGTATTGCTATGGGTTCTGGGACAGATATTGCCATGGAAAGTGCCGATATGGTCCTTATGAAACCAAATCTCATGGATGTGGTTAAGGCTCTGAAAATTAGTCAGGCGACAATCACAACGATTAAAGAGAACCTCTTTTGGGCCTTTATCTACAATATCTTGTCTATCCCAGTGGCCATGGGTGTCCTCCACCTCTTTGGAGGTCCCCTGCTTGACCCAATGATAGCAGGACTGGCCATGAGCTTTAGCTCTGTCTCAGTCGTCCTCAATGCTCTGCGACTCAAACGCCGCAAAGTCTAAGCGTCAGTTACTTATAACTCTCGCCACTTAAGCTGTGTATCAAAAAAATAATTAAAGAAAAGGAAGAAAGAAAAATGACAAAAACATATAATATTACAGGAATGAAATGCCAAGGTTGTGTCAACACCGTTACCGAAAAACTCTCTGCTGTCAAAGGCGTAGACAAGGTTCAAGTTGACCTCGAAAACAAACAAGTCACTATCGAAGGTAAACCATGGAAGTGGTCTCTCAAACGTGCCCTTAAAGGCACTAAGTTCGAACTTGGTGATGAAATTTAAGACAGGAAAAAAACAGCTATCAGGCTGTTTTTTCTGCCCATAATCTTTTTGAAAATCCCTCTCTTTTGTGATATGATTAAGGTAATTATGTTCTCAAAATTGAGACTAGAAAATCAAGAAAAGAAAACGGTATACCTATGTCTAAACAAATCCTTATCCTTCTCTACGGTGGACGTTCAGCAGAACGTGAAGTGTCTGTACTCTCAGCTGAGAGTGTTATGCGTGCGGTGGATTACAGCGCATTTGAGGTTAAAACCTACTTTATCACTCAGTCTGGTGATTTTATCAAAACACAAGAATTTACAGAAACACCAGGTGATGACGAGAAGCTCATGACTAATGACACAGTTGTGGCTAGTCAGGCTATCAAACCAAGCGATATTTACGAAGAAGGCGCTGTGGTATTCCCGGTTCTTCATGGACCAATGGGTGAGGATGGTTCTATCCAAGGTTTCCTCGAAACCCTCAAATTGCCATATGTGGGTACTAATGTTCTTTCTTCAAGTGTGGCTATGGACAAGATTATGACCAAGCATATTCTTGAAGTTGCAGGTGTGCCTCAGGTTGCCTACACAGTCTTCATCGAGGGTGAAGATTTGGAAGCAGCAGTAGCTGAAACGCTTGAAAAATTGACCTTCCCAGTGTTTGTCAAACCTGCTAACATGGGGTCATCTGTTGGGATTTCTAAAGCTGAAAATGAAGCAGAGCTTCGTGCAGCGATTGATCTGGCTCTCAAATATGATAGCCGTATCTTGATTGAGCAAGGTGTGGTTGCCCGTGAAATCGAAGTTGGTATCCTTGGCAATACAACTGTCAAAACGACTGATCCAGGTGAAGTAGTCAAGGATGTGGCTTTCTATGACTACCAAGCCAAGTACATCGACAACAAGATTACCATGGACATCCCAGCTCACGTGCCTGCAGAAGTTATGACGCAAATGCGTGCTTATGCGGCTAAGGCCTTCCGTGCCCTCGGTGGTTGTGGTCTTGCCCGCTGTGATTTCTTCCTAACAGAGGATGGAGCCATCTACCTTAACGAGCTCAACACCATGCCAGGTTTCACCCAATGGTCTATGTACCCACTTCTTTGGGAAAATATGGGACTTTCTTACTCAGACCTTATCAAGGAATTGGTGGCCTTGGGACAAGAAATGTTCGACAAACGTGAAAGCCATTTGATTTAAGAAATAGTATCTAAAACACAGACATCTTAGTCTCGGAGAAATCTCTGAGACTGAGGTGTTTTTTTCTTTACAGAAATCCAGATTTTATTTATATCTTTTCTTTATCACCTCGATAAAAAATACATATTATCCAAATAATCTAACAGGTGGTAGAATAAATCTAACGTTTCAAATGAAATAAAGCAATTCGTTGGTGTTTGATGAAGATTTGCGTACCGCAATGATTATCAGGGGCGAGTGAAGGTCAAAGGGCTAGAAGTAGATGGCAGTGAATGCTCACGGAATTTTACACGCCCTTTGTATCTTATGGAATTGAACACAGGCTAAATTCCTAGAGCAAAAGATAAACTTCCTAGTGTGCCAGCACACGTCGTCAGTTTCCTATTTGCCTTACGGAATTTTCTACGCCCTTTGTATCTTAAATGAGGAGGTAAGTTTTGGACTGGTCCATTGTTCAACAGTATTTGCCCTTTTATCAGAAGGCATTCTTTTTAACCTTACATATTGCCGTTCTGGGGATTCTTGGTTCCTTCCTTTTGGGCTTGGTGGTGAGTGTTATTCGTCATTATCGAGTACCGATTTTGAGTCAGCTTTCGACGGCTTATATTGAGTTATCTCGTAATACGCCGCTCTTGATTCAGCTTTTCTTTCTCTACTTTGGCTTGCCTCGTATAGGTTTGGTTCTATCCTCAGAGGCTTGTGCTGTGGTAGGTTTGATTTTCTTGGGTGGTTCCTATATGGCGGAGTCCTTCCGAAGTGGCCTAGAGGCTGTTAGTCAGACCCAGCATGAAGTGGGTTTGTCTATTGGTTTGACGCCATTCCAAGTCTTTCGCTATGTGGTCCTTCCTCAGGCAGTGGCTGTGGCGCTTCCGTCATTTAGTGCTAACGTCATTTTCCTTATCAAGGAAACGTCAGTATTCTCAGCGGTAGCCTTGGCGGATCTGATGTATGTGGCCAAGGATTTGATTGGTCTTTACTACGAAACCGATGTGGCTCTAGGCATGTTGGTGGTGGCTTATCTCTTGATGTTGCTGCCGATTTCTCTAGTCTTTAGTTGGATTGAAAGGAGGTTACGCTATGCAGGATTCGGGCTTTCAGGTTCTTCTTCAGGGGAATAATTTCCTACGTATCTTACAAGGTTTAGGCGTAACTATTGGAATTTCCATCGTCTCAGTTCTTCTGTCCCTTTTACTAGGAACCCTTTTTGGAATTGTCATGACTTCGAAGTCTAAGATTGTTCGTTTTTTGTCACGTATTTATCTGGAATTTATTCGTATCATGCCCCAGTTGGTCTTGCTATTTATTGTTTATTTTGGTCTGGCTAGGAACTTTAACATCAACATCTCAGGCGAGCTATCGGCTATTATCGTCTTTACCCTTTGGGGAACGGCTGAGATGGGTGATTTGGTGCGTGGATCAATCACGTCACTACCTAGACACCAGTTTGAGAGCGGAAGGGCCCTTGGTCTAACCAATGGTCAACTCTATACCTATGTGATTATTCCACAGGTCTTGCGTCGCTTGTTGCCTCAGGCTATTAACCTGGTGACACGGATGATTAAAACGACGTCCTTGGTGGTTTTGATTGGGGTGGTTGAGGTGACCAAGGTTGGTCAGCAGATTATCGACAGTAACCGCCTGACTATTCCAACAGCTTCTTTTTGGATTTATGGCACGATTTTGATTCTTTATTTTGCCATTTGTTATCCAGTATCTAAGCTGTCTACTTATCTTGAAAATCGTTGGAGGAACTAAGATGACAGAAAGCATTTTACAAATCAAGGATTTGAGAAAGTCCTTTGGGGACAATGAGATTCTCAAAGGCATCTCCTTGGATGTTAAACAAGGTGAAGTCGTTGTTATCCTGGGTTCCTCAGGTTGTGGGAAATCGACCTTGCTACGTTGCATCAATGGCTTGGAGACCATTCAAGGAGGCGATATTCTCCTGGATGGCAAGTCTATCACTGGCAGTAAGAAGGATTTCCACCTGATTCGTCAGAAAATCGGAATGGTCTTTCAAAGTTATGACCTCTTTCCACACTTGGATATCCTACAAAATCTGATCTTGGGTCCAGTCAAAGCTCAAGGACGTAACAAGGAAGAAGTCATTGCGGAGGCTGAGAAACTTTTGGATCGTGTGGGACTTCTGGACAAGAAGCATAGCTTCGCACGACAACTGTCAGGTGGTCAAAAGCAGCGTGTGGCCATTGTCCGCTCCCTGCTCATGCATCCTGAAGTTATCCTCTTTGACGAGGTGACGGCGTCGCTTGACCCTGAGATGGTTCGTGAGGTTCTGGAATTGATTAACGACCTCGCTCAAGAAGGGCGTACCATGTTGATTGTCACCCATGAGCTTCAGTTTGCGCGTGCCATCGCTGACCGTATTATCTTTATGGATAAGGGAGTCATCGCTGAGGAAGGTACTGCTGAAGAATTCTTCAATCAACCAAAGACACAGCGAGCTCAAGAGTTCCTCAATGTCTTTGATTTCAGTCAGTTTGGTGCCTATTTGTAACCCATTGTTTTTAGTAAAAATATAATATTTTAGGAGATATTTATGAAATTAACAAAGAAAATTTTTGCCCTATTAGCCCTCGTCTTTGCCTTGGTAGCAGTGACTGCTTGCTCAAGTAACAGTAGCTCTGGTAAATCAACAGCTAAAGCACGTACCATTGAAGAAATTAAGAAGAGTGGTGAACTCCGTATCGCCGTCTTTGCGGATAAGAAACCTTTCGGTTATGTAGATAACAAGGGTGCTTACCAAGGTTACGATATTGAACTTGGGAACCGTTTGGCAAAAGACTTGGGTGTTAAACCTAAATACGTCTCAGTAGATGCGGCCAACCGTGCAGAATTCTTGATTTCAAACAAGGTAGATATTACCCTTGCTAACTTTACAGTAACTGATGAACGTAAGAAACAAGTGGACTTCGCCCTTCCTTACATGAAAGTCTCAATCGGTGTGGTGTCACCTAAAGACAAGGTCATTAAGGACGTTAAAGAACTTGAAGGTAAGACTTTGATTGTTACTAAGGGAACAACTGCTGAAACTTACTTTGAAAAGAACTACCCAAATATCAAATTGCAAAAGTATGACCAATATAGCGATGCTTACCAAGCCCTCCTTGATGGTCGTGGCGATGCCTTCTCAACTGATAATACAGAAGTTCTTGCTTGGGCTCTAGAAAATAAAGGTTACGAAGTTGGAATCACATCACTTGGTGACCCAGATACCATTGCCCCAGCCGTTCAAAAAGGTAACAAAGAACTCCTTGACTTTATCAATAAAGACATTAAGAAACTTGGTGAAGAGAATTTCTTCCACAAAGATTATGAAAAAACACTTCACCCAACTTACGGTGATGCAGCTAAAGCTGATGACCTCGTGGTTGAAGGTGGCGAAGTGAAATAAGACTAGTTCCTCTCTAAGGAGTAAGTCTTGCTTAATAAGAATAAAACAACCATTCCGTGGCTATCTAGCTTAGCTAGAAGCAGGGGTGGTTTTTCTTGTTTTAGGGTGATTTTTTTCTTACCTTTTTGTTTTTTCTATCTCGCCACTCGATGAAAATAATTGACAAGAAAAGGGCTCCCATGATTCCCCAAAAAAGAAATGGTTCAATATAATCAAAAAAAGTTTTGCGTTCACCATAGACCGAGGTAGAGCCATCTTTCCAGGTAATGCTCTTGTTTTCATCATCAATCAGTTTGTAAGATTCACCATTATAGGTCAGGTAATTGTCTTTACGAACGTACATATTCAAATAGTTAAGGCCGTTTTTAGCGGGGAGGTCTGAAAGCAGGCGTTCCTCAGCGTAAACTTCAATGTAGAGGGTACCATCCTCGAAGCGTTTAATATCATCGATGCGTGCATTTTTAATGAGGACATTTCCATCTTGAACAATATCCCAATCACGCTTACTTCCTTTGCGCCCTCTTTCGTAGGATATGGCAAGCTGATGATTTTCAGATTGCCACAGACCGTAGATACCATCTTTAGAAACCCCATCGTCAAAGAAAATCATATAGGCGATGAAAATCGGTATCGTGAGTAAGAAACATATCCCCAAAATGTTGGCTAAACGGTCTGTAAATTTATCCCAGCGTGCTCGCCATCCGGTTTTGCGTTTTTGTTCTTTTCGATATGCTTTTTGTGAATGATACTTTCAATTGAGTTTCTTTCGGTCAGCGTATTTTCTTTTTGATTGGTGTCTCACTTAGTTTTTCTCTCCTCTTTTGCCGAGCCTCTGTAATGATAAGAACTGAGCAAATCCCCATAAGTATCAAATAGAGGGCTTCAAAAACCTCATCTATAGTTGTTTTCCGTTCACCATAAGGGCTGGTGGAACCATCTTTCCAAGTGATGGACATGTTTCCAGAATTGATACGCTTGTAGGACTCACCGTCATAAGTTAGGAGATTCCCCTTTCGGACATACATATCCAAGTAATTGTAACCACCTTTTTGAGGAAGTTTTGAGAGGATATTTTCTGGAGCATAGACCTCAATATGGAGTGTTCCGTCGTTCATCTTTTTGATGGCACGAGTATCTGCAACATTGATTATCGTTTTGCCATCTTGGACGATTTGCCAATTTGTATCACCATGTCTACGGACGTGTTCATAGGAAATGGCTAGCGTGTGGTTTTCGGATTGCCAAAGTCCGTAGATATTGCTTTCATTGACCGTATAGTGCTTGTAGTAATAAAAGCCACCCCAAAGCAGTGCCAGTAGCACTAAGATAATCAATTCAGCTGTTGGCTCTAGTGGGATAACCTTTCTCCAATTAAAGTGCCATCCTTTAGGTTCTTTGATACTTTGACAGTCGCTATTTATATTTTCCTCTCCTTTAGAGAGGTTGATTAATTTTTTCTTTGTCATGCCTAATCCTTTCATCAACCATTGTAACAAATTCGTCTCCCAAGCAAAAGCTAGCCTGATTTGTGATATAATTGGGAGTGATTGCAGGCAAGAAAATCATATTTC
Source organism: Streptococcus sp. HMSC072D03 (assembly GCF_001812855.1). NCBI lineage: Bacteria > Bacillati > Bacillota > Bacilli > Lactobacillales > Streptococcaceae > Streptococcus > Streptococcus sp. HMSC072D03. The sequence continues at coordinate 50,246 of NZ_KV810691.1, read as the reverse complement.
TTGCCAGACTTGTAAAAATAAAACAGAGGATTTTAAGATGAAACTGACACTCCATGAAATTGCCAAGGTTGTTGGCGCTAAAAATGATGTCACAGCCTATGACGATGTTGCCATTAACCAGATTGAGTTTGATAGCCGTAAGATTACAGCGGGTGACCTCTTTTTACCACTAAAAGGTGCGCGTGATGGGCATGATTTTATCCAAACAGCCTTTGACAATGGTGCCCTAGCGACATTCACAGAAAAAGAATTACCAGCTGATCAAGTCCACATCCTAGTTGATGACGCTCTTGAAGCTTTCCAAAAGCTAGCTGCTTACTATCTTGAAAAGACTGAGGTTGATGTTATTGCTGTGACTGGTTCTAATGGTAAGACAACAACCAAGGACATGATTCATGATATCTTGGCAACAACCTATCGTACTTACAAAACCCAAGGCAATTACAACAATGAGATTGGTCTTCCTTATACAGCCCTCCACATGCCTGATGATACAGAGAAAATCGTCCTTGAGATGGGGCAAGACCGCATGGGAGACATTCACCTCTTGTCAACCCTGGCTAAGCCAAAAACAGCCGTTGTTACCTTAATCGGAGAGGCTCATTTGGAATTCTTCGGTAGCCGTGACAAGATTGCCCAAGGTAAAATGCAAATGCAAGACGGTATGCCTGATGGTAGCCTCTTGCTTGTGCCAAGTGATCCTATCGTAGATCCTTTCTTGCCAAGCAATCTTGAAGTGGTACGCTTTGGGGATGGTGCGGAGCTTACAGTCTCTGAGTTGACAGAATTCAAGGACCATCTCACCTTTTCAACAAACTTCCTAGACGGACAAGTTACCTTGCCAGTCACTGGAAAATACAATGCCACAAATGCCATGGTTGCTGCCTATGTCGCAAAACACTTGGGTGTAACTGAGGAAAATATCCTCACAGCTCTTGCTAACTTGCAACTCACAAAAAATCGTACCGAATGGAAAAAAGCAGCTAACGGTGCTGATATTCTTTCAGACGTTTACAATGCTAATCCAACAGCCATGAAGCTCATTCTGGAGACCTTCTCAGCCATTCCTAAGAATGAAGGAGGTAAGAAAATCGCCGTCCTAGCTGATATGAAAGAGCTCGGTGAACAGTCTGTGCAACTTCACACACAGATGATTCTAAGCCTGACACCAGATGCTATTGATACGGTGATTTTCTACGGTGAAGACATTGCCGAATTGTCACAACTTGCTAGTCAAATGTTTCCTCTTGGTCATGTCTATTATTTCAAGAAAACAGCTAACGAAGACCAATTTGACGCTATGGTCAAGCAAATCAAAGAAAGCCTGGGCGAGCACGATCAAATCTTGCTCAAGGGCTCTAATTCTATGAACCTAGCCAAGGTTGTAGAAGAACTCCAAGCTAAGAATTAAGTTCTCTAACCTGCTCTCCAAGCAGGTTTTTGCTTTACCCTGAAATTTGATATAATAGCAGGCATAGTAATTTCAGCAGGAGAAGAGAATGAAGGATTTTTTGACAACCACCCAAACTGATCCACCCCAGATACCTTTGCCCTATTATTTGCTTATGCTTTTGGCGATGGTAGCATTGAGTTACTTGAGTTGGCGTTGGTATAAGAATAATATATGGCGTTGGACCTTTCTCACTATCCAAGCCATTCAACTCTTTGCCCTATACACTTGGTACCTCTGGCAGGGCTTCCCGCTTTATATTAGTCTGCCCCTGTACCATTGTCGTATGGCCATGTTTGCTGTTCTCCTCTTAAAAAATAGTAGAATAAAGAGCTATTTTGCTATTATGGGAGTTGTCGGGACTTACTGTGCGTTGATTTATCCAGTATTTGATCCCTATGAGTTTCCTCATATCACAGGCTTTTCTTTCCTAATTGGCCACTATGCCCTACTGGTCAATAGCCTGAATGTAATTTTTAATAGTTATAAAACGCATCCCATCAGCCAGCGGCTGATTGTCGTGGCTACCTTATTACTGAATCTAGCTTTGGTAATAGTTAATCAGACTATCGGTGGAAACTATGGCATGCTTAAACACACGCCATTTATTATGGGAACTCCCTTATTTGTCAAATACCTTGCTGTTTCAGGAGCTCTGATTATTCTCATGATAATCATGAAAAAAGGTCTGGAGCATTTTGAAGACAAATATTAAATAAATGAAGAAACACGCTATCAGAAAGTTGATAGCGTGCTTTTTCATTTTATTTGTTTTATTCTAACACAAAACGCTTTCAGAATTGCTTTCACACTGTAATTTGGATATAATAAAAGAGCTGTGCCTGCGAGATTATCGCAAGCCTCGACAACAAATGTAGCTCTAAAAAGAGAGAAATTTTCTGAAAGAAGTGCTACAACTATCTTACTTTTCGATCTGGTAAAAACCGACGACTGTCAGTTCCTATTGAGCATGGAAGTTTTGCAATTCCTAAGGCAGCTACTGACGTTCCATACCGCTAAGGAAAAGTATCAAAAAGATTATTTTTAAAGAAGAAAGAAAACTATGAGTATCCAAGACGAAATCAAAAAACGCCGTACTTTTGCCATCATCTCTCACCCCGATGCTGGTAAAACAACAATCACTGAACAACTGCTTTACTTTGGGGGTGAAATCCGTGAAGCTGGTACCGTAAAAGGTAAGAAAACGGGAAACTTCGCTAAATCAGACTGGATGGATATCGAGAAACAACGTGGTATCTCAGTAACCTCATCTGTGATGCAGTTTGACTATGCCGGCAAACGTGTCAATATCCTTGATACCCCAGGGCACGAGGACTTCTCAGAAGATACTTACCGTACCCTTATGGCGGTTGACGCTGCCGTCATGGTCGTTGACTCAGCCAAAGGTATCGAGGCCCAAACCAAAAAACTTTTCGAAGTTGTTAAACACCGTGGTATTCCTGTCTTCACCTTCATGAACAAATTGGACCGTGATGGACGTGAGCCGCTTGACCTCTTGGAAGAATTGGAAGAAGTGCTTGGTATTGCCAGCTACCCAATGAACTGGCCTATCGGTATGGGTAAAGCCTTCGAAGGACTTTACGACCTCTATAACGAACGCTTGGAGCTTTACAAGGGTGACGAGCGCTTTGCCAAGATTGAAGATGGTGATACTCTTTTTGCCAACAACCCATTCTATGAGCAAGCTAAAGAAGATATCGAACTCTTGACAGAAGCGGGTAATGAATTCTCTGAGGAAGCTATTTTAGCTGGTGAATTGACGCCGGTCTTCTTCGGTTCTGCCCTTACAAACTTTGGGGTTCAAACCTTCCTCGATACCTTCCTTAAATTTGCGCCAGAACCACATGGCCACAAGACAGTTGATGGCGACGAGATTGATCCTCTTAACAAGGATTTCTCTGGTTTTGTTTTCAAAATCCAAGCCAACATGGACCCACGTCACCGTGACCGTATCGCCTTTGTTCGTATCGTGTCTGGTGAATTCGAGCGTGGTATGAGTGTTAACCTAACCCGTACGGGTAAGGGAGCTAAGCTCTCTAACGTCACTCAGTTTATGGCTGAATCTCGTGAAAATGTCGAAAATGCCGTGGCAGGAGATATTATCGGGGTTTACGATACAGGAACTTATCAGGTTGGTGATACTCTTACTGTAGGTAAAAACAAATTTGAATTTGAGCCACTACCAACCTTTACGCCAGAGTTGTTCATGAAAGTTTCTGCTAAAAACGTTATGAAACAGAAGTCCTTCCACAAAGGAATTGAACAATTGGTGCAAGAAGGAGCCATCCAGCTTTATACCAACTACCAAACAGGCGAATACATGCTTGGTGCCGTTGGTCAACTTCAGTTTGAAGTTTTCAAACACCGTATGGAAAATGAATACAATGCCGAAGTCGTCATGACTCCAATGGGTAAAAAGACTGTGCGTTGGATCCAACCTGAGGACCTCGATGAACGCATGTCATCAAGCCGAAACATCTTGGCCAAAGACCGCTTTGACCAACCAGTCTTCCTCTTTGAAAATGACTTTGCCCTCCGTTGGTTTGCGGATAAATATCCAGATGTAACATTGGAAGAGAAGATGTAATGTACTAAGATTGCTTGGCTATATCATAGCCTAAGCAATCTACGCCACGTCCTATAGGACCGTGACTAAGTCCTTTACTAACTCGAAAACGGAAAATTATCGTTTCCGTTTTCTCATGTCGTAATACTATGTATAGTTTATGTAAATCGTTCATCTTTTGCCGCTAGCCACTATCTTGTGGCTAGCTAGCTGTCTCACTAACTACGTCAGCCGAATAATATCGATTCGTCTGACTTCATGTCATAATATCTTATAAAAACAAGAAAAACCATAGGACTACCACTTAAGACTGTCCTATGGTTTCTTTTATTTTTCTGTATTTAGTAACCTGCCTAGGAATCGTTGTAGGGCGAAGAAAACGATGAGGCTGGCCAATGTTTCTCCAAGGAAGGATGAGCTATTGACAATAAATGAATAGAGATAAGGGCTTTGTCCTTTAGGGGCATAGCTTCCCCAAAAGATGACACCGGCTATAAAGTGAATGAGGTAACGAGCGAAGCTACCCAGAAGAATCCCCTCAGTAATCACCATCAGAGACTTGACTTTATTGCCTTGTTTAATGGCTTTATCAAGGGCTGGTTTGACCACACCACTGATACCAATCAGACTAAAGGCGACAAAGTACTCCAGAAACCCTTGTATCAAGGTCAGCCAACCACCGGCTGCCTGTCCTGTCACCACTTGAAGTAGCCCCCAGATAAGACCGCCCATAGCACCAGCTTTTAAGCCCCAGCGAAAACTGAGGAGAAAGATAGGTACCATCTTAAAGGAAAGGGAAATCCAAGGGCCTAGTGACATGGGCTGGGTAACTAGGTCCAGGATATAAGCAATGGTTGCAAAAAGGGCAACCTCAATCATTGGCCGAATATTTGTTTTCGACATAAAAAAACCTCCTATACCAATCGTCTTGATTGGCTGTTTTTTGCCACATCAAAACGACGTCATAGAAGTTCCTCTATTTCAATCTATTTTGAGACACATCCCTACGCAGGTCCTAACCTGATCAGGTGGTAAGAGTTTAGGCAGGTCTTGAAGAAAAAATCAAGCTAGCCATTCTCAGCAATTGCTCCTCTTGTGACTCTTTAATTGTACTACTAGAAACCCATTTCTGCAAGTGTCTGAAATCCTAAAATTGTGGTATAGTTAAAGCAAGGATTATCTTTACAATAAAAAAGGAGAAACAACTATGGGACTTTTTTCAGGACTGCTTGGTAACGCATCTAAAAAAGATAATGATAAAGTTGAGCACCAATTGGAGGGCATCTTAATTCCAGGTGAACAGGTGGAGTTAGCCTATGTCCTTATTCGTGACTTGATTGTCTTTACAGAGAAGCGCTTGATTTTAGTCGATAAGCAAGGTGTTACAGGGAAGAAGACTTCCTACAAGTCTATCCCTTATCACTCGATTTCTCGTTTTACTGTAGAAAGTTCAGGGCACTTTGACCTAGATGCTGAACTTAAGATTTGGATTTCATCAGCACTGGAGCCCGCAGAGGTCCTTCAATTTAAGAGTGATAATAATGTCTTTGAAATTCAACAAGCTTTGGCAGCAGCAGTGCTAAAGTAATGAGGAAGAAAAATGTTTATTGAAAAAGAACTGGGTTATAAGCGTCACTGGATTAATATTGACTCAGATATTATTTCTGAGCAATCCTACCTTTATACCAAGTATGATATTGACCAGGAAACCATAGAGTATGCCTTGGATAAAAATGAACGAGCTCACATGGACTACAACCGTGAGAATGGAACAATCACCTTTATCTATAATGTCCTAGCTCTTGAGAAGGACAAGGAATACTATGAAACCATTCCTCTGACCTTTATTGTACAAGATACACGTTTGGTGACCATTAGTAACGAGGATAATGCTTATGTGATCAGCAAAATGCAAGACTATGTGGATAACCATGAGGATTTGTCCATTTATAAATTGCTCTTTGCAGGACTTGAGATGATTTCAAATGCCTACTATCCCGTCATTGAACGTTTGGATCAGCAAAAAGATGAGGTTAGTCGACGTCTAAGGCAGACTACGACAAGTAAGAATCTTTACGACCTTTCAGATTTGGAAACAGGCATGGTCTATTTGGTAGCTGCCGCTACACAAAACCGTCTCCTTTTGGAGCACATCAAGGGGCACGCCATTTATCGTCGTCTCAACGAGGTTGAAAAAGAACAGTTTGATGATGCCATGATTGAAGCCAGACAGTTAGTAGCCATGACGGACCTCATTTCTAAGGTCTTACAGCAACTGTCAGGTTCTTATAATAATATCCTAAACAATAACCTGAACAACAACTTGAGTAATTTGACCATTATTGAGGTACTCTTGGGAGTGCTCGCCGTCATTACCGGTTTCTTTGGGATGAATGTTCCTTTACCGTTTATGACGGTTAGTCCAGCCTGGATTTTCATCATTATCGGTAGTGTGATTCTTTGTTTGGTCTTGGCCCGCTACCTGCGTTGGTTGGTCCATAAATAATAATTAGTGAGTGAAACCGTCTTCTCAAATTGAAGGCGGTTTTAAAACGTTATTTCCTGTCTTTTTATTTCTAAATATGATAGACTAGATGAGTTGTTAAAATAAACGACTATTAAATACAGGTAGTTAATCTACTACACAACCAAGTCTCATAAGGTGGCTTCGCACCGCCTTCAAATAGAAAGAAGAATACTTTGAAATTTACAGATTTAAACCTATCAGAAGACATCCAATCAGCTGTTGTAGCTGCCGGTTTTGAAAAACCATCACCTATCCAAGAGTTGACAATTCCACTCGCTCTTGAAGGTAAGGATGTTATCGGTCAGGCCCAAACTGGTACTGGTAAAACAGCTGCCTTTGGTTTGCCTACCCTAGATAAAATTCGTACAGAAGAAAATACAATCCAAGCCCTTGTTATTGCCCCAACACGTGAGTTGGCAGTGCAATCTCAAGAAGAGCTTTTCCGTTTTGGTCGTGACAAAGGCGTTAAAGTTCGCTCAGTCTACGGTGGTTCTAGCATTGAAAAACAAATCAAGGCCCTTCGTTCAGGTGCCCACATCGTTGTAGGGACACCAGGTCGTCTCCTTGACCTTATCAAACGTAAGGCTCTTAAACTCAATAACATCGAGACTTTGATTTTGGATGAAGCTGATGAAATGCTTAACATGGGCTTCCTTGAAGACATTGAAGCTATCATTAGCCGAGTACCAGAAGAACGTCAAACTCTCCTTTTCTCAGCAACTATGCCTGATGCCATCAAACGTATTGGTGTGCAGTTCATGAAAGACCCTGAGCATGTGAAAATCAAGGCTAAAGAATTGACCAATGTTAACGTTGACCAATACTTTATCCGAGTGAAGGAACAAGAGAAGTTTGATACCATGACTCGCCTTATGGATGTTGACCAACCAGAATTGTCAATTGTCTTTGGTCGTACCAAACGTCGTGTGGACGAGTTGACACGTGGCTTGAAACTTCGTGGTTTCCGTGCAGAGGGTATCCACGGTGACCTTGACCAAAACAAACGTCTTCGTGTTATCCGTGACTTCAAGAACGACCAAATCGATATCTTGGTTGCGACAGACGTTGCAGCGCGTGGTCTTGACATTTCAGGTGTCACTCACGTCTACAACTACGATATTCCACAAGATCCAGAAAGCTACGTTCACCGTATTGGACGTACAGGACGTGCAGGCCAATCAGGTCAATCTATTACTTTCGTAGCACCAAACGAAATGGGTTACTTGGGAATCATCGAAAACATGACCAAGAAACGCATGAAAGGTCTTAAGCCACCAACAGCTCAAGAAGCCTTCCAAGCTAAGAAGAAAGTTGCCCTTAAGAAGATCGAACGCGACTTTGCGGATGAAGCTATCCGTTCTAACTTTGACAAGTTCAAGGGTGATGCGGTAAAATTGGCTCAAGAATTCACTCCTGAAGAATTGGCACTTTACATCTTGAGCTTGACCGTTCAAGACCCAGAGACAATGCCAGAAGTGGAAATTGCCCGTGAAAAACCATTGCCATTCAAACCATCAGGTGGTGGCTTTGGTGGTAAAGGCGGCAAAGGTGGCCGTGGCAACCGTGGTCGCGATAACAACCGTCGTGGTGGATACCGTGGCGACCGTAACCGCGATGACCGAGATGGTGGCCGTCGTGACTTCAAACGCAAGTCTAAGAAGAATAGCCGTGACTTCGAAAACCGTGGCAATAAACGCCCACACCGTACCTCAAGCGAAAAGAAAAACGGCTTTGTTATCCGTAACAAGGGTGATAAATAAACAATGAAAACGCTCTATGAAAATAGAGCGTTTTCCAATATCAAAGAACACACGGTTATTTTTCCGTGTGTTCTTTGATATAAGCCAGTTTTTTCTCTCGACTTTTTTTCTTAAAGAGTGCTTCGGCGCTCATGGCTTCAGGCTTGCTGTCAAAGAATTCTGAATAGAGGAGTTTAACTGGTAGGCGGGCTCTGGTATACTTGGCGCCTTTGCCTGCGTTATGGGTTTTGAGGCGGCGTTCGACGTCTGTGGTATAGCCTGTATAGAGGGTGCCATCGGCACACTCAACCACATACATGTAGGCCTTGTTATCCTTTTCTGTCATCGTCTAGGACTCACCCTCAGTCTTTTTTCCAAAGTAAATCTCAAAGATTTCGTCGGTATAGTCGCCATTTTTCTTATGCACAAAGAGAGGCGGAAGGATTTTCAAGCCATCTGTCGAGCCGTCTTTAATAGCTTCAATCAGGAGCATATTTGCCTCACGTCCCATCTTAGGATAGATGAACTGGATGCGTTTAGGTGCTAGATTATATTGGCGCATGGTGTCGATGATATCCAAAAATCGGTCAGGGCGATGCACCATGGCAATGCGTCCATTAGATTTGAGGGCATGACGTGCGACCTGGCAAATTTCCTCTAGATTGGTCGTGATTTCGTGACGGGCCAAGAGGTAGTGCTCGGACAGATTTTTCTTGGATGTTTCTGTCGCCTTAAAGTAGGGAGGGTTACAGAGAATAAGGTCTACCTGAGATCGTGGGGCATGGTCAAGCAAATTTTTTAGGTCGTCATTAACAACAGTCACCTGGTCCTCTAGTTGGTTGAGAGTGACGGAACGTTTGGCCATGTCAGCCAGGCGTTCTTGTAGCTCAACCAAGGTAATTGGTGCCTCAGTACGTGTACTAGCAAAGAGGCCAACGGCACCATTTCCCGAACAAAGGTCGACGATTAATCCCTTCTTGGGAATTTTTGGAAATCGTGAGAGGAGGACACTGTCGATAGAATAGCTGAAGACTTCCTTATTTTGAATGATTTTTACATCTGTGGAGAAGAGTTGGTCAATGCGTTCTCCATCTTTTAAAATTGGATTTGTCATAGCTTTTATTGTAACAAAAAACAGCTCCCAAAGGAACTGTTGTGAGTGATTACTCTAGGACACCAAAGGTGTAGCCTTGGTCTTTGAAGTATGCGATGATTTGTGGAAGGGTCTGAACTGTGAGCTCCTTACCAGCAGTGTCGTGCATAAGCACAACCTTAACATGACTCTCAGGGAAATATTTTTGTGAACCATCCAAGTAGGCCATCATGCTTTCAGATGTCGTTGGGCGAACAGAGGCTGGTTCTGCATCACCACAAAGCATGTTCCAATCAATCCACTGGACACCTTCCTTGGCAAGAGCTTGGTCAGTACTTTCTAGACCTTGCCATGACATATGACCACCAGGATAACGGAAAATTCTTGTCTTGAAGTCTTTACCTAGGATGGCTTGGAAATTAGCCATGGTTTGGTTAACCTCAGAAACAATCTGACTTTGATTAGGAACACGTCCTGGATAAAGGAGATTAAAGTTATGGCTGAGGCTATGGTTGGCAATCGCGTGTCCTTCTGTAATTTGGCGTTTGAGGATGTCCGCATTTTCTTGTGTAATGGTGTAACCAATGTGGAAGAATGTAGCATGAACACCATATTCTTTCAAAATATCCATGACTTGTGGTGTCAATGTAGAATCAATCCCATCGTCAAATGTTAAAAAGACTACCTTGTCGTCGATATCCTGAGATTCGCCTCGAATAGTGTTATTAACAGCAGTAACATCGTAAGCATAGTCAGAAGCTGCAATGCTGTGGTTACTACCTTTCTTGAGTTGTGTTTTATCTTCTTCCTTAGCTTTTTCTGAAGCTGAACTTGCGCTATTAGCGACTTGTTCAGTCTTTTCACCCTTGGCTACTTGTTCAGATTTCGTGTTATGGCGTTGGAATAGTACAAAGCCTAGGATAGCCAAAACAGCCAAGTTTGCAATAATGAGGCAAATATTAAGTGCCTTTCGATTTTCCCCTGTAATCTTAATACTTTTTATCATAGCTACATTATAGCTCAAACTATTAGAAAGTGCCACACCATTTTCAAGACTTTTGCAAAGAAATTCGATGAAAAAAGAGCTCCTTTTTTGGTATAATAGTAAAAAACTTGTAGAAAAAGAGGTAAAAACGTGTTTTACGCTTATTTACGTGGGCTTGTTGTCTTCCTTCTTTGGATTATCAATGGTAATGCCCATTACCACAATCGCGATAAATTATTGAACAAGGATGAAAACTATATCTTGGTTGCTCCGCACCGAACTTGGTGGGACCCTGTTTATATGGCTTTTTCAGCCCGTCCTAAGCAGTTTATTTTCATGGCTAAGAAAGAACTCTTCAAGAGCCGTATCTTTGGTTGGTGGATCCGCATGTGTGGCGCCTTTCCAATTGACCGTGAAAATCCAGGTCAAGAAGCTATCAAGTACCCTGTTAACATGCTTAAGAAGAGTAATCGTAGTTTGATTATGTTCCCAAGTGGTAGCCGTCATTCCTCTGATGTTAAGGGTGGGGTTGCGGTTATCGCTAAGATGGCCAAGGTTAAGATTATGCCAGTTGTCTATCAAGGACCTCGAGAACTCAAGGGGCTCTTGACAGGTGAACGTGTGGATATGAACTATGGTAATCCTATTGATATTTCAGATTTGAAGCGTTTGAATGACGAAAATATTCAAGAGGTTGCTCGTCGTATCCAGTCTGAATTTGATCGTCTTGATGAAGAAGCTTTGAGCTATCAAACAGGCAAAAAACCAAACCCATTGACTTATATTTACCGTGTACCTCTCGGTCTTGTGGCTATCATTGCAGTGCTTTTGACCATGGCTTTCTCATATGTAGCTAGCTTTGTTTGGAACCCTGAAAAACACCGTGCCAAAGAAACGCAGAAATAAGCTAATAACTCTATCAGATATAGATCTGATGGAGTTTTTTACTTTTTGATATATTTTTCAAATTTTTTACGAATAAGAAAGAAAATATATCAATTAAGGAGAATAGCGTGAAGGAAAAGATTCTAGCCTATGTCAAAGATAATTGTCTGTTTGTGAGTGTTATTGCTGTACTGATGGTGATTTTTTGCTTCTTCCTATGGATGACTTACTGTGCCGGCAACAGCATGGAGGCGGAGACGTCTTATACAGATGTGACAGCTTTGTCAACCTCCTCCTCCAAACAAAGCTCACAGTCTCTTTCTGAGGCGTCTTCCCAGTCAAAGACTGAAGGAAGTGAAAAGGATGAGTCAAAAGTAACGGTAGATGTTAAGGGGGCTGTGGCTAATCCGGGTGTTTATACCTTAAAAGCAAGCGCTAGGGTGACTGATGCCATCAAAGCCGCTGGGGGAATGACTGAGGATGCGGATGCTAAGAGTGTTAACTTAGCTGCAAGCTTGTCAGACGAAGAGGTTGTCTATGTGGCAACTAAGGATGAAAACCTCTCTGTTCTTGGTCAATCAGGAACTGGTCAGGTCTCTGATAAAGGAGGGCAAACTAGTGCTAAGGATGGCAAAATTAACTTAAATACAGCGACCTCAGAGGAGTTGCAAACCATTTCTGGGATTGGAGCTAAGCGTGCTGAGGATATCATTGCCTATCGTGAAAGTCATGGTGGCTTTCAATCCATAGATGACTTGAAAAATGTCTCAGGAATTGGTGAAAAAACTTTAGATAAAATCAGAGAGTCCCTCTATGTGGCTTAAAAAGGCTCCAATCAATCTTTTTTCCTTGGCTCTGTTAATAGCTGCTCTTTATTTTACGGTTTTTGTCACTAATGTTTATGCTATTGGGACTTTTGTCTTTCTTATGGTCTGTTTTTTGAAACATCATTGGAAGAATAAGGCTGCCCTAAAGTTGGTGGGAATTGTAGGTAGTTTCTTTTTGGTCTACTTTTTATTCTTACACCACAAAGCTACCATACAAGATAAACAAGCTCCTGCTGAAATCAATCAGGTGACTCTGGTTGCTGATACGTTATCGGTTAATGGTGAGCAATTATCAGCTATCGGAAAGGCAAAGGGACAAACTTATCAGGTCTTTTACCGACTCAAATCTGAGAAGGAGCAGCATTTTTTTAAGACTACTAGCCAAACGCTGGTATTAAAGGGGAAAATAAAGTTATCCCCAGCAACTGGTCAACGTAATTTTCAAGGGTTCAATTATCAGTCTTATCTAGCCAGCCAAGGTATTTATCGAATGGCTCAGATTGAGCGCTTGGATTATGTGGTGTCTCAAAAATCTCTATCTCCCTTAGCTTTTTTCCATCAATTGAGGAGAAGGGCTTTGGTTCATATCCAGACACATTTTCCTAGTCCTATGAGACACTATATGACAGGCCTACTCTTTGGGTATTTGGATAAGGAGTTCGATGAGCAGAGTCAGCTTTACACAAGCCTAGGTATTATTCATCTATTCGCACTTTCGGGGATGCAAGTGGGCTTTTTTCTGGGATGGTTTCGCTATGGACTCCTACGCTTGGGCCTTCCTAAAGATTATCTATTTATTATCTTGCTACCTTTTTCCTTATGCTATGGCTTAATGACAGGTTGGACAGCTTCAGTCCTACGTTCCCTGATTCAAAGTTTGTTGGCGGAGTTTGGTATTAAAAAACTGGATAATATGGGAATAACCTTACTTCTATTGTTTCTCTTTTTACCTCATTTTCTTTTAACAGTGGGAGGTGTTTTAAGTTGTTCCTATGCTTTTTTGTTGTGTTTGTTTGATTTTGAGGAGATGTCATCTCTTAAAAAGTCAATCTGTATGAGCTTGGTATTGAGTCTTGGGATTTTGCCTTTTCTAACTTACTATTATGGGACCTTTCAACCGGTGAGTTTAATTCTGACGGCGATATTTTCCATAGTCTTTGATAACTTTCTCTTGCCTGTCTTGACGGTCTTCTTTGCCCTTTCAGGACTGGTAATCTTTTCTCAAATCAACCCACTTTTTGAATGGATGGAGACCTTTTTGACTTGGATACAATCTTGGATAGGCCAGCCATTAATTTTAGGGAAACCTAGTTTGTTACAGTTTAGCTTGATGATAGCTGTATTGGTTATGCTCTTTGATTTTTGGAAAAAGCCTCAGTTTAGGATTTGCCTTTTGATGATTTTTGGTCTTTTGATGGTCTGGGTCAAACATCCTTTAACCAATGAGGTGACTATGGTTGACGTTGGTCAGGGAGATAGTATTTTTCTGAGGAGTATGAAAGGCGATACCATCCTAATTGATGTGGGTGGCAAGGTGACTTTCGGTTCAAAGGAAAAATGGCAGGAGGGGAGCCAGACGAGCAATGCAGAGAAAACCTTGATTCCCTATCTACAGGCTAGAGGAGTGTCTCAAATTGATCACCTGGTCCTGACGCATACGGACACAGACCATATTGGTGATTTGGAAGAAGTGGCCAAGAGGTTTAAGATTAAGGAAATCTGTGTCAGTCAGGGGGCTTTGACTAAACCTAGTTTTGTTAAAAGACTTCGGACCTTAAAACGACCAGTTCACACTCTAAAGGCTGGCGACAAATTACCCATGATGGGAAGTAAGCTACAGGTTCTTTATCCCAATAAAATTGGTGATGGTGGTAACAACGATTCGATAGTTCTTTACGGAAAACTATTAGGAAGCAGTTTTTTGTTTACTGGTGATTTGGAAAAAGAAGGAGAGGAGGAGCTGATGGCCAGCTATCCAACTTTAAGGGCAAGCGTCCTCAAAGCTGGACACCACGGTTCAAAAGGCTCATCGTCTGAAGCTTTTTTGGATCAGTTGCACCCCTCCCTTGCACTTGTTTCAGCTGGTGAGAACAATCGTTATAAACATCCAAATGATGAAACATTAGAACGTTTTAAGCAACGTCACATTAAGGTTTTACGAACAGACCAGAACGGTGCTATCCGTTTTAAGGGGTGGTTTAAGTGGTCAAGTGAAACTGTCCGATAATTGTTAGAGTTCTTAATTTGTCATGCACCTCAATCTATGGTAGAATGTAAAGGCTAATATTCCAGTATAAGAAAGATTGAACAGTATGCGTAAAATTATCATCAATGGTGGTAAGAAACTTCAGGGAGAAGTTACAGTATCAGGGGCTAAAAATTCAGTTGTTGCATTGATTCCAGCTATTATTTTATCTGATGGAGTGGTTACTCTTGACGGGGTACCAGCAATCAGCGACGTCGATAACCTCATTGAAATTATAGAAGTAATGGGTGGTTCTGTTAAGCGTGATGGCGAAACACTTGAAATTGATCCACGAGGCGTTAAGGATATGCCAATGCCATTTGGTAAGATTAACAGCCTTCGTGCTTCTTACTATTTCTACGGTAGCTTGCTTGGACGTTACGGACAGGCAACAGTAGGTTTGCCAGGTGGCTGTGATTTGGGACCACGTCCTATTGACCTTCACCTTAAGGCGTTTGAAGCGATGGGTGCTAGCATTTCCTATGAAGCGGAGTCTATGCGTATTGCGACTGATGCTGGTCAATGCATTAAGGGTGCTCATATTTACATGGATACGGTCAGTGTTGGAGCGACTATCAATACCATGTTGGCAGCAGCTAAGGCTGAGGGTCGTACGGTTATTGAAAATGCGGCGCGTGAACCTGAGATTATTGATGTAGCAACTCTTCTTAACAATATGGGCGCACGTGTACGTGGCGCTGGTACAGAGGTTATCACGATTGACGGTGTAGAGAGCTTACATGGCACTCGTCACCAAGTTATTCCAGACCGTATTGAAGCGGGTTCTTACATTGCTATGGCCGCGGCTATCGGTAAGGGAGTTAAGGTTAAAAATGTTCTTTATGAACACCTTGAAAGTTTTATTGCTAAACTTGAAGCAATGGGTGTTCGTATGACAGTTGAAGAAGATGCCATCTTTGTGGAAGAGCAAGGTAATCTAAAACCTGTTGACATTAAGACGTCGCCTTATCCAGGTTTTGCAACAGATTTACAACAACCGATGACACCGTTGTTATTGAAAGCAAGTGGTCGAGGAAAAATCATAGATACAATTTATGAAAAACGTGTGAACCACGTTCCTGAATTGGCTCGTATGGGAGCTGATATTCAAGTACTCGGTGGACAGATTGTTTATAACGGTCCAACGCAACTCTCAGGTGTACCAGTAAAAGCTAGTGATTTACGTGCGGGTGCGGCGCTTGTTACGGCAGGTCTTATGGCAGAAGGTCAAACTGAAATTACCAATATTGAGTTTATCCTTCGCGGGTATTCAAATATCATTGAGAAACTTTCTGACCTTGGTGCAGATATTCGTTTGATTGAAGATTAAGTCTAAGGTTCAACCCCTAGTGGTTGAGCCTTTTTCCATTTCTAAAACTGTGTTATAATACTATCATGGATATTTGGACTAGTCTGGGTGCTTTTGCCTTTTTTGAGTCGGAGCGCCTTTCTTTTAGACCACTCATCTTTTTGGATCGTTTTGATTTATACGAAATTGTATCAAATCCTCAGAATCTACAATTTTTCTTTCCTGCCACTCAAACACAGCATGAAACGGATTGCCTTTTGGTCCATTATTTCATGAAGGAGCCTCTAGGTGTATGGGCCATTGTAGATAAAGAGTTAGATAAGATGATTGGCGTCGTTCGTTTTGAGAAGATTGATGTCCAGAAACGGACTGCAGAGCTTGGCTATTTTCTGAATGCCTCTTACTGGGGTAGAGGTCTAATGACTGAGGCGGTTACCTGTCTGTCAGATTTGGCTTTGACAGCTATGGGAATGGATCGTATTATCCTTATTGCACATTTGGAAAATAAGGCATCGATTCGTGTAGCGGAAAAATCTGGCTTTAAACTTGTGTCTCGCTTTAAGGGAGCAGACCGATACACTCGTACCATGCGTGATTATCTCCGCTTTGAGAAGGAGGAGAACTGTGAGTAAACATCAAGAAATTCTAGATTATCTTGAGGCCTTGCCTATCGGTAAGCGTGTTAGTGTGCGTAGTATTTCGAATCACTTACAGGTTTCTGATGGAACTGCCTATCGAGCAATTAAAGAAGCTGAAAATCGAGGGTTGGTTGAGACACGTCCTCGGAGTGGGACGGTTCGAATTGAAAAGAAAGTCCAAGTTCGCCTTGACAGGCTGACCTTTGCGGAGATTGCAGAGATTACAGAGTCTGAGGTTATCTCTGGTCATGAAGGTCTGGAACGTGTCTTCAGTAAGTTCTATATTGGAGCCATGACTATTGAGAATATCACCCGTTATCTAACCAAGGGAGACCTTCTTATTGTTGGGGACCGTGAGGATATTCAATTGCTTGCCCTGGAACACAATAATGCTATTCTAGTGACGGGGGGCTTTCAGGTTTCCGATAGGGTAAAAGAGCTTTCTCGTTTGAAGCAATTTCCGGTCATGGTAACAACATACGATACTTTTACCGTGGCAACTATGATTAACCAGGCGCTTTCGAATGTCCGCATCAAAACAGACATCAAGACTGTAGCTCAAGTCTATACCAGACGAGAAGACTACAACTACATGACTCCAGAAATGACGGTCAGGGATTTTCAGAATTTGGTTAAACGGACCAACTTGGTACGTTTTCCAATCTTATCTGAGTCTGAAAAAGTGATTGGGATTGTGACCATGCGGGATGTGTCTAATCAGCAACCGACGACCATGCTTAAGGCAATCATGACCAAGCCGACGGTGACACGACTTGAGACTAGTCTGGCAACTGTTGCCCAAAAGATGATTTTTGAAGACTTTGATATCATTCCTGTTGTGGACGAAGAAAAACACTATCTAGGTGTAATAACCCGTCGTCAGGTTTTGGAAGAACTTCAGGACAATAATCGTGGCAACTTGCATACCTTTAGCGATCAAATGATAGCTAACCTAAACCAGGACAAGCATGCTTTCAGCTTTGAGGTAGAGCCCACTATGATTGACAATTCTGGGAACCTCACTCAGGGTGTTCTTGCAGAGATGGTTAAAGAGGTTGTCTATCGTATCATGGAAAAGCAGGAGCAAAATGGTCTTGTGATTGAAGAGATGATGTTTTACTTTCTTCAGGCAGCTCAGATTGATGATAAGGTGACGATTACACCAAGTATTATTGCTGAGACCAGACGTAGAGCTCATCTGGACCTTATGGTTACACACGGAAATCATACCGTCTGCAAATCAGTCGTTGTGGTTAAGAAAACTTAGTAACTAAAAAAATAAAGATATAAAGAAAACGGAGAAAACAATGATTACATTAAAATCAGCACGTGAAATTGAAGCAATGGATAGGGCAGGGGATTTTCTTGCTAGTATTCACATTGGTCTACGTGATCTCTTGAAACCAGGCGTAGACATGTGGGAAGTAGAAGAGTATGTGCGTCGTCGTTGTAAAGAAGAAAATGTTCTTCCCCTTCAGATTGGTGTTGAGGGAAGTATTATGGATTACCCTTATGCGACATGCTGTGGCCTTAATGACGAAGTGGCACATGCCTTTCCACGTCACTATATTTTGAAAGACGGTGACCTCTTGAAAGTTGATATGGTCTTGTCAGAACCTATTGATAAGTCTGTTCTCGATGTGTCAAAATTGGATTTTGATAATGTTGCTCAGGTTAAAAAATACACGGAATCATATTCTGGCGGTTTGGCTGACTCATGTTGGGCTTATGCGATTGGAACGCCATCTGACGAAGTTAAAAAACTTATGGAAGTAACACGTGAGGCTATGTATCTTGGTATTGAACAAGCGGTAGTCGGTAACCGTATCGGTGATATCGGGGCAGCTATCCAAGAATACGCTGAAAGTCGTGGTTACGGTGTTGTTCGTGATTTGGTTGGACACGGAGTTGGGCCAACAATGCACGAAGAGCCAATGGTACCAAACTATGGGGTAGCCGGACGAGGTCTCCGTCTCAAAGAAGGAATGGTTTTGACTATCGAGCCAATGATTAACACTGGTACTTGGGAAATTGATACGGACCTTGAAACGGGTTGGGCTCACAAAACTCTTGACGGTGGACTTTCATGTCAATATGAGCACCAATTTGTTATTACTAAGGATGGTCCAGTAATTTTGACTTCTCAAGGCGAAGAAAGAACTTACTAATATGAAACGACAAGGCTTAATGGCCCGTCTCCTGGATAAACTCCAGTGGCGCCCTTTGCAGGTTTATCTTAGGCATTATCGTAGTGCAGAGATAGACATTTCAACTATCGCAGTGGCTTACTATCTCATTTTGACGGTTTTTCCGCTCATAGTCATTGCGGCCAATGTCTTTCCCTATCTGAATATTGATACGACTGATCTATTGAAGTTTATGAATGAGCATCTTCCTAAGCAGTTTTATGCACCTGCAGCCAACGTTGTTCAGGATATCTTCTCGACACCTTCTGGACAGTTGTTGGGAGTTGCCTCTTTGACGGGATTCTGGACTATGATTAAGTCCTTGTCTTCCCTTCAAAAGGCGATTAACAAGGTGTATGGTGCTTCAGAACACCGTGATGTCTTTATTAGTCACATTATCGGTGGTTTCATGAGTCTGGTCATTTTGTTCCTGCTCACCTTTGCACTAATGCTGTCCACGATTATTCAGTCGGTCCTTCGAGTTGTCAATCAGACCTATCCTATTGGTTCCAAGATGACCCAGCTTATTCTAAATAGTATTCAACCTCTGAGTATTGCAGTTGTCTTCCTGGGAATGATGGTGCTTTATTTCGTGCTTCCGAATGTGAAGATTCGAAAAATCCGCTATGTTATGCCAGGGACTATCTTTACGACTTTAGTGATTGGTTATTTAAGCAACTTGTTTGGAACCTACGTGATTCGTACCTTGAGTCGATTGGTTGACATCAAGTTATTTGGATCCATTATGATTTTCGTCTTCATGCTTTGGTTCATCTTCTTGGCCAGAATTTTGATTTTGGGTGCCGTCTTTAATGCGACCTATCAAGAGCTTAGACAAGGTGAACTAAAAAGTAGAAGAGGAGATGTGATTACTATTATTCAGAGTTTTTCTGGAGATGGTAGTGATAGCAAAAAACACAAAAAACATGAGGATGATTCCTAGATGATAAAAAGAGCTTGGTGAGATCCAGGCTCTTTTGACGGGATTATTGATTTTTCGTAGCTAATAAAAACATTGATTATGGAGGAAAAATGAAAAAACAAACTGTTCGTGATTTAACACATATTGCTATTGTGGCAGCCCTTTATGTGGTCTTGACTGTCGTGCCACCCTTTAACTTAATTTCCTACGGTCCCTACCAGTTCCGAATTGCAGAAATGTTCAATCTTTTAGGATTTTATAATCGCAAGTATATCATTGCCGTTACTTTGGGCTGTGTGATTGCTAATTTCTTTAGCTTTAACATGATTGATGTGGTTGTTGGAAGCCTATCAACATTGGTCTTTGTCGGTTCAGGTGTTTATTTCTTTGACCGTTTTAAAAACCAAGACATTTTGGGTGGCCTTTTTGACAAGTCTCATGTTTTCTTTGCCTTTTACTTCTCATTCTTCATGGTGACGATTGCGGCTGAGTTGACCCTAGTTACTCAAGCACCATTTTGGGCAACTTGGTTCACTGTTGCTATGGGAGAATTGGCTTCTCTCTTGGTTGGTGCAATTCTTATTAAGAAATTGGCCAAAGTCATTGATTTTGTTTCCTAATTAACGTCTGTAAAGGCGTTTTTTTCTGCTTTTATGTTAAAATGTTCCTATGGAAAAACGAATGAAAGAGCTGGTTGCTAAACTTAACCAGTATGCAAAAGAGTATTATACGGAAGATAATCCATCGGTGTCAGATGCAGACTACGATAAGCTCTATCGAGAGCTTGTAGCTTTGGAGGCTGAGCACCCTGAATATGTTCAAGCAGATAGTCCTACGCATCGTGTGGGAGGTCTGGTCCTTGATGGTTTTGAAAAATATCAACATGAGTATCCGCTTTATAGTTTGCAGGATGCTTTTTCACGAGAAGAACTGGATGCCTTTGATCAGAGAGTGAAGGCCGAATTTCCTAATGCTGATTATATGGCTGAACTCAAAATTGATGGTCTCTCTATCTCGCTGACCTATGTGGATGGTGTTCTCCAGGTAGGTGCGACACGTGGTGATGGTTCTGTCGGTGAAAATATCACTGAAAATGTCAAGCGTATCTCTGACATTCCTCTCAAGTTGGACCAACCGCTTAATATTACCGTTCGTGGAGAGTGTTACCTGCCACGGGCTGAGTTTGAACGCATCAACATCCAGCGTCAGGAGAACGGTGAAGCCGAATTTGCCAATCCACGTAATGCAGCAGCCGGAACCCTTCGTCAGTTGGATACCAAAGTGGTTGCAGAGCGTCGTTTGGCGACGTTCCTTTATCAGGAAGCGAGTCCAACGGAGCGTCTCACACAAAATGATGTCTTGAATGAAGTGGCAGAACTAGGTTTCTCTGTTAATCCACGACGTATTGTCACATCATCGATGGATGAAATTTGGGACTTTATTCAAGCTGTCGGTCAGGATCGTGATGACTTGGCTTACGATATTGATGGCGTTGTTATCAAGGTCAATAGTTTAGCCATGCAAGAAGAGCTAGGTTTTACAGTTAAGGCACCACGTTGGGCCATTGCCTATAAATTCCCTGCTGAGGAAAAGGAAGCAGAGCTTCTCTCAGTGGACTGGCAGGTAGGTCGTACGGGTGTAGTAACGCCGACTGCTAATTTGACTCCGGTGCAATTAGCGGGGACAACGGTAAGTCGAGCCACCCTTCATAATGTGGATTATATTGCTGAAAAAGACATTCGTATCGGGGATACCGTTATTGTCTACAAAGCTGGTGATATTATCCCTGCAGTACTTCGTGTAGTAGAAAGCAAGCGTACAACGCAAGAACCGATGGAAGTACCGACGCAATGTCCATCTTGTGGTAGTGGTCTCTTACATTTTGAAGATGAAGTTGCCCTACGTTGTATTAATCCTTCTTGTCCTGCTCAGATTAAGGAAGGCCTCATCCATTTTGCCTCTCGTGATGCCATGAACATCGCAGGTATGGGACCTTCAGTGGTTGAAAAGCTCTTTAAAGCTGAGTTGGTTAAAGATGTGGCTGATATCTATGGTTTGAACAGTCAGGATTTCCTCCAATTAGAAGGTTTCAAGGAAAAATCTGCTGAGAAACTTTATTCGGCCATTCAAGCCTCAAAAGATAATTCTGCAGAGAAATTGCTCTATGGTTTGGGTATTCGTCATGTCGGTGCCAAAGTTAGTAAGCAGTTGCTAGAAGCATTTGGAAGTATACAAGAGTTAGCAAGTGCAGATGTCGAGGCAATTGCTGCTGTAGATGGTTTAGGAGAGGTTATTGCCAAGTCCATCCAGCGTTATTTTGCCAAGGAAGAAGCTCAGGTTCTTCTTAAAGAACTGGAAACCTACGGGGTTAATTTGGCCTATCTTGGGCAAAAGGTAGCAGATGATGCCATCCTATCTGGTAAGACAGTTGTTTTGACAGGGAAATTGGAGCATCTTAAACGTAGTGAAGCAAAGGCAAAACTAGAAGCTCTGGGTGCTAAGGTGACAGGTTCTGTCTCTAAGAAAACAGATTTAGTAGTTGCTGGTAGTGATGCCGGAAGTAAGTTGGAAAAAGCACAAAGCCTAGGAATTGAAGTAAAAGATGAGGCTTGGTTGCTGGATTTATAGGAGTTCAATATGAAACAAAAACGTGCCCGCTTAATTTATAATCCAACATCTGGACAAGAAATTATGAAAAAAAATGTTGCCGAGGTCTTGGATATTCTGGAAGGCGCTGGCTTTGAAGCGTCAGCCTTTCAAACAACACCAGATGAGAACTCAGCAAAAAATGAGGCCACTCGTGCGGCCAAAGCAGGCTTTGACTTAGTTATTGCTGCAGGTGGCGATGGAACAATCAATGAGGTTGTTTCTGGGATTGCCCCACTCAAAAAACGCCCACAAATGGCGGTTATTCCAACGGGGACAACAAATGACTTTGCACGCGCCTTGAAGATTCCAAGAGGGAATCCTGTTGAAGCAGCCAAGGTTATTGCTAAAAATCAAACCCTTCAAATGGATATTGGTCGTGCCTATGATGACAAATACTTCATCAATATTGCAGCTGCGGGTTCCTTTACGGAACTAACCTATAGTGTGCCTAGTCGCTTAAAGACAGTGCTTGGCTATTTGGCTTACCTTGTTAAGGGGGCAGAGTTGCTGCCACAAGTTAAGAAGGTTCCTGTCCGCATTACGCATGATGAGGGTGTCTTTGAAGGTGGTCTTTCCATGATTTTCGTTGCCTTGACCAATTCCGTTGGTGGCTTTGAAACGATTGCCCCAGATGCTAAACTGGATGATGGTAAATTTACACTAATTATGGTTAAGACAGCTAACCTCTTTGAATTGGTGGACCTCATTCGTCAGATTCTCCAAGGTGGTAAACACATCTACGATAAGAGAATTTCCTATATCAAAACGAGCTCGCTGTATATTGAGCCTCTAAGTGATGATCGTATGATGATTAACCTCGATGGCGAATACGGTGGTGATGCACCAATTCACCTCCAAAATCTGAAGAATCATATTGAATTCTATGCAAATATTGATGAGATTTCTGATGATGCCATCACTCTTCCAGATACAGACGAATTAGCTCTTGAAGCCATCGCACAAAAATTCAGTACAGAAGCTGAAAAAATTGAGAATGACTAATGTTAAACCATTAAGCAACCTAAGACAGGTTGCTTTTTAAGTATTTCTGTAGAAAATGACGCTTTCATTTGTTACAATAGAAAAAACTGGGAAATTGTTATATAGAATATTTAGAGGAGTAGATGTTTAATAAAGAAAGTGAACGTTATTTAAGTGATGATCATCGAAAGAATGGTGATTAGGCTTTCGAGTCGGCTTTTAGTAATCAAGGGCCAGAGTTTGAATCTGCTTTTCAGGAGGAAAAAGCTGAAAAGCGACATTTCTTTTTGACCCTTGTTTTGCCATTGATACTCTTAAGTGTGAGCTGGATGTCGGTCTTCTTATGAGTATAACGAAAAGAAAAAGGACTATTATTTGAGTTATAATTCTGTGGATCGTGGCCACTGGTGATGACTATCTATGATAATTAATAACTAGACAGCAATTTTTTAGTAATAAGAGGTTTGATTATAAAGGGGGATTTTATAATGACAGCATCAAAAACCAAACGTCTCTTGTACTTTATGTCCGAATTGGAAAAGGGAAATGACATTTCAAAAACGGACTACCTAGCTCGCTTTGGTATCAGTGAGCGTACGCTTAAAGAGGATGTGAGTGAGCTCAAGGAGAACTTGACTGAACTCCGTCCAAATATGAAGGTTAAGTATTCCAGAAAATACGGTTCCTACCATGCTCAGTATGAACAGGGCTATGGTAACCTTAAATACAACCAGGCAGTTATCCTATCTAAGATTCTTTTAGAGAGTCGTGCCCTTCGAAAGGATGAAGTAGCAGAGATAATCAACATCTTTGTTGAGAGGGCTGTAGACGACAAGGAGCGCAGACGTATCAAGCGATTGACTGAGCTAGAATTAGATAGTTATCAAGAACTTAAGATTTATCAGGAACAAGATAAGTCACTCTTACCAGCTATTTCAGCCATTTTCGATGCCATTGTGGACCAACGTCCATTGTCATTTAGTTACCGTAAGCCAGGAGAAAAAGTGGAGGAATATAAGGTCTTTCCAATTTCAGTCATTTTTGACAACCATTATTTTTACTGTATTTCTTACAAACTGGATGATAACTTTACTTGTGATTATCAGTTCTCTGAAATCCGTTATTTCCGTGTGGATCGTTTCCAAACCATTCACAAATCTGAAAATGATTTGGCTTTCACGCTCAGTCCAGAACAAAAAGACCGTCTTATTACAGATGAGCAGGTGCGTTATCAGGCTTTCTCAATGCTTTCTGGTAACGAGTGGGCTCGAATTACCTTTGAGTATAAAGGACTTTACCGTGATGTCTTGGAATCCGATATTCCAAAACTAAAATTGCTTGAAGAAAGCACTAGTGATGGTGTTGATCAGGTCCGTTATGAGATTGAAACCTTTAGTTTATTAGGTTTTCAAAAGTACATTCAACGCTTTGATGGGGATTTTGTGTTCCTCAAGATTGAAGCAATAGATAACAAATGAAAAAGGCCTTCGGTTATCCGAATGCCTTTTTAAATCTGACAAAAATAGTACAATTGTGTTAAAATAGGAGTACGGAAACGTTATCATTTCCATAAGGAGGGAAAATATGAAAGAAAAGAAAAAAGAAATGCAAAAACAAGTCTTAACTCTTTTAGGAATCTTGATTTTTGCCTTTGTCAATGTGTTTATCTTTGATAATAAGATGGGCGCTGGTTTTTCTGCCTTCTCAACTATCACCCTGATGAGTATTGGACTCTTGTCTAAGCGCACCAGTCTGCGAGTTTTGGCCATTATTTCCTATCTCATCAATGTGGTAGCAGCCGTTTTTGGCTTCAACTACGTTGGTTTTTTAACAGCAGTTCAAGCCATTGAACTTATCTTCGTTATCTGGTATCTTTACCCACGTGACACGTTTTTGAGGCGAGATACAACTGATAAATACACTTACCGCTATCGTTGGATTCATTTGCTCTTGACGGTTTTAATCTCAATTGGAGGTTATATCGTTTTTGCAGTTGTTTCTAGTATTTGGAATGGTTCCTTCCTAGAATACGGTGGGAACACAGCTCTCATCTTTGCTATGCAATATTTGCTCTTTTTGAGCATTACCAAGTCGAGACAAGATGAACCGACCAAGGTTGCCCATTTGTTCCAAAAGGAACGCCGTACTAAGGAAATGAAAGCGGCAATAGAGGCCGAACGCCAAGCTAAAGAAAGAGCACTTGCACAAGCCTTCGAAGTACCTTTGAAGGCACCAAGTCAAACAGCTGCAAAATTTGGTAACAACATGGTCAAATTTGCATCTGTCTGGCTATTGGTAATGGACATGTCCATCTTGGCTTACTTCTTCCGTCCAAATGATGTTGGTTTCGGGTTTGGCGCCTTCTTTGTACTCTTGACTATTGTCTTGTCCTTGATTTTCAAATCTGAGGAAGACAAGGAGGACGTTTTCTCTATCATCTATCATAAGGTCCGTCCTATTCAACCTATTTTCTTCATTTTACTTTTGATCGCCCATGCGCATAAGTTCAGCTACGGGGCTGCTTACGCTCTCTTATTCTCAGCTGCTTATTTCTTCTGGGCTATCAATAAGATTAATATGAAGACCCTCTTGACCTTTACAGTCATCATTTATTTCTTCCCAGTCTTTGGTTATCTTTCTAACCCATACCGTCTGGGTGCTGAAAATCTTAATATGGTAGGTGAACTGGTGACAGATCGTGAGAAGTCTAATACCTTCTATCTCGGTCACTATTGGTCACTTCTAGGTCTACAGAGTGATGGTGAATATGAAGGAGTCCCTACTTCTTGGCAGGCTGCTAAGTTCGCTGACATTCAGACATTCTCTGATGATAGTGACATTACTTCAGGTGTTTTCCAAGTGAATAGTCACAATGATTATGATTATGATTTGCATTTAACAAATAACAAGGGCACCATTGAAGTCACAACTGGCTCTGGAAAAGATAAGAAAGAATACCAGTTCACTGACTTTGCTAGAACCTATTATCGATATGAAAAATTGAAAAAAACGGATAACCAAAAGCGTTATAAAGATTTTTATAAAGTAGGTACTGTTTCGACTGAGTTGGGAACTTATAATCTTTACCTCGAAATGAATCAAGATTGGGTTGATGAGTATCAAAAAGATCCTACTAATGTTGACTACCGTTTGCTTATCTCTGGTGACAAGCTGACACCAAGAGAAGCTTACAAGAAAGCATATCATTACTAAAAAATATCTCTGCAATGTGCAGAGATATTTTTGTTTGTCAGTCTTTATATCCTCGTTTAGCTAACTCTTGTACTAGAACTGCTCCCAAGATTGCAGGCACTAATTGTCCTAGGAGGAGATTAATAACGAGAGCAAAATAAGGAAGTTTGAGCAAAGCACTAAGCCAGATTGGTACCACTAAGGCAGGAACGAGTAGGATTGGAAGGATGATGAACCAGCTAGATAACTTAGCTTTACGGATGAGGTAGATGCTACCAGTTGTTAAAAAGCTAGCACAGAAACCACCAACCACGTCAATCAATCCCAAACCTCCAAAAGAGTTTGCGATGGCATTAGCCAGACTAATTGGGAATACCAAAAATGGGAAGATGTAGGTTAATCCATATAAAGCAGTGGCCAGACGCATCTGAACTGCACCAAAGGAAATGGCTTGAGATACAAAGAGGATAGCGATGTAAAGAGCCATCATAATAGCTGACAGAACGAGCTTTTGAGTGGTATTAAGTTTGGTTTTCATAATTTCTCCTTAATTGGGCATAGTAAAAGAGTAGCAGGTCTACTCTTTTTGTGATTTAGGTCTAGAGTTATTTTATAAATCAATCTCTAAGACGATAGGTGTGTGGTCTTGGCGATCACCAGAGTCAATCATGTCTGATTTTGTGACCTTATCGGCAATACGATTTGAAGTCAACCAGTAGTCGATTCTCCAGCCTGTATTGTTGATTTTAGATGTTTTGCTACGTTGGGCCCACCAAGTGTAAGCTCCTGTAACGTCGCCGTTGAGGTGACGGTAGGTATCTGTGAAACCTTTTGCGAGGAGGTTAGTGAAGCCAGCACGTTCTTCATCTGTAAATCCTGGTGAACGACGATTACTTGAAGGATTAGCCAAGTCGATTTCCTTGTGGGCAACATTGTAGTCACCAGTCGCAAGAACTGGTTTCTGAGCGTCCAATTCAGCTAGATAATCCGCATATTTTTCATCCCAGATTTGACGTTCAAGCAGACGTTTGAGGCCATCGCCAGCGTTTGGTGTGTAAACCTGTGTCACAAAGAAATTGTCAAATTCGAGAGTGATGATACGCCCTTCACAGTCCATGGTTGAAGGTGCCCCAATTTCAGGATAAGTAATAACTGGTGTCAATTCTTTTTTATACAAGAACATGGTTCCAGCATAACCTTTACGGGCAGGTTCAACAGATGAACGCCAAGTATTGTCATAGTCAGGGAAGTAGTCTTCCAAGATTTGCAAATGCTTTTTAGTCGGACCTTTGGCAGACAGTTTTGTCTCTTGAATAGCAATGATGTCTGCATTTTCAGCGACCAAGGTGTCGATAACAGCGCGTGATAATTGAGCGCGTGCAGAATCACTAGTAAGGGCGGCATTTAGGGAATCAATATTCCAAGAAATTAATTTCATGTGTACAGTTTCCTTTTTTGAGTCTTTCCTATCTATTGTAGCAGAAAATAAGGTGTCAGGCGAGTTATGGGCTTGATAAGGGACGCTAGGAGGAGTATACTTATCTTAGATTGAGAGGTACATATTAATGAAAAAGCAATCCTACATTTATTACTTGTTTTGGGCTCTCTTATTGATACAAATCATTCTTACAATCATGATTTGGTGGTCACAGGGAATGATTCTTCCCCTTGCCATTTTTCCAGGGATGAGTCTCTACTTTCTATTTTGCTTAAGGTATCTCTTGCATTACACCCTTAATCAATCTCCCTCAGAACCCTTATTTGTCCTTCGTAGGAGTGGTCTTGGAACTAGTTTAAATCCTCAAAATCCTCTGGGTTATAAGCTTAGTCTCCTAGTGGTCATGGGTGCTTTAGTTCTTCTTTTCTGCCTAACCCTATTAGCCTTTCTTGGAAAATAGAGTCTTAGGCTTTTTTATTTGTAATTATCACTAACTAGTGATAATGTTGTTCTCATAACAAATAAAAGAATTACTGGAGGAAAGATTTATGACGATTGAACTTGGCATTTCAACTTTTGGAGAAACAACCCTCCTAGAATCGACTGGAAAAGCTATCTCTCATGACCAACGTATTCGAGAACTCGTTGAAGAGATTGAATTGGCGGATCAAGTTGGACTAGACATTTATGCGATTGGAGAGCATCACCGTGAAGATTTTGCGGTATCGGCACCGGAAATTGTTCTTGCAGCAGGTGCTGTGAATACCAAGAAGATTCGTTTATCTAGTGCAGTAACCATTTTGTCATCTATTGACCCGGTTCGTGTCTATCAGCAGTATGCAACCATTGATGCTCTGTCAAATGGTCGTGCAGAAATCATGGCGGGTAGAGGTTCTTTTGTTGAGAGTTTTCCACTTTTTGGCTATGATCTTTCAGACTATGATGAACTTTTCAATGAAAAACTAGATATGCTTCTGGAAGTGAAAAAACAAACGAATTTAACTTGGCAAGGTAAGCATACTCAATCTGTTGACAATCGTCCTGTGTATCCGCGAGCAGTCCAAGATGATTTTCCAATATGGGTAGCGACAGGTGGTCACATTGAGTCGACCATTCAAATTGCGGAAAAAGGTCTGCCAATTGCCTATGCTACAATTGGAGGAAATCCAAAGGCCTTTGCAAAATTAGTTGAGGTTTATAAGGAGATAGGTGCTCGAAATGGTTATTCGGATGAACAACTTAAGGTGGCTGCTCATTCTTGGGGTTGGATTGAAGAAAATAATTTCCAAGCGATAGAAAATTATTTTTATCCAACAAAACAAACAGTGGATAACATTGCTAAGGATCGCCCACACTGGTCTGAAATGACTAAAGAGCAGTACTATGCTAGTGTTGGACCAAACGGAGCCATGTTCGTTGGGGACCCTGCTCACGTTGCTCAAAAAATCATTCGTATTATTGAGGATTTACAGCTAGATCGCTTCATGCTTCATCTCCCAATTGGTTCTATGCCGCATGAAGATGTTCTAAAGGCTATTAAACTTTATGGTGAAGAAGTGGCACCGATTGTTCGTCGTTATTTTGAAAATAAAGGATAATAGGTTGAAGGTAAATCTCAAGTTCTCTCTACTATTGTCATCATCACTGTTCTATGATAGGATGGAAGATAATTGATAAAGAGAAGAGGAAAATTATGCGAAAGCTGTCAGAAGCAGAATGGATAAGTCGTTTTGAGCAAGTTCAAGGGCGGAAACCGAAACCAGATGAACTACAATTAGCTTATCAGTCTGGCCTTATTGGAATCTCGAAAAATTATAATTATATCTATATTCTTCTGGGGGCTCTAGTAGCAATCGTAGTTGGCATTGGCTTGACTCTAGTCTCTAGTTCAATGAAGAACGTCAAACAGACCAAGTCATCTGCCACAGTGGCTAGCTCGATATTCTCATCGACAGAGAAGGCTAGTGCCACATCAAGTACTTCATTGGCCGGAAATCCGAAGACAAGTGAATCTAGCAGTGCAAGTATTGACACACCTGATGCTAACCATGCCAAGGAAGCCTATACTGAAAATCCACGTTGGACCAATGACAAAGCTAGTCAACTTGCTAGTTTGATGGTTTCTTGGGGCAATCAGATGAATCAGCCTGGATACAAAGAAATTACCAATGAGGCTTCTTCTTTACCTATCCGTTGGATGTCGGACCATAACCAGACTGTGGATGCTACATATGCTGCAAATGGTAATAGCAGTTCTGAGTATACCATTGTTTCGGTTTACGAGAGATGGGAAAATGTATCTGTTCACCGTTATTTCTTCACCATTAAAAAAGATGGGACTCCCTTTGTGCTTTATTCACCAACTACCAATGGTGGTGTCTATTATGTCAAAGAAACAGAAAATGCAGACCTTAAATCAGGATATGCAGATATTGTAAACAATTAAAAACTAGGAATCCGACTGGGTTCCTAGTTTTTACTTTGAAGACAAGTCAAGCTGTGCTCAGCTCGTCTACAGTTATTCGCTCTTATTTAACCTTCTTAGCTAACATGGTTGCAAATTGAAGTGCGATGGGATTGCCATATTCATCCAAACGGTGAAGGTGACCAAGATTTTCATTATACTTGACTAACTCCCAGTCACTATAATAATTTTTCAACTCACCCTCCTCAAACGTAAATGGGAAAGGCATGGTACAAGGGTGTTCCTCGGTATCCATGGCACAGACAATCAGATTGTAACCACCTACGACAGTACGCTCTTGCATATTCTTGATAATAGCCGGAATTTGATCGGGATCAAGGAACATAAAGACTACTGTTGAGAGGATGAAATCAAAGGTCTCAGACTCAGGAAGAGCAGCAGCATTGATATCGTAGTAGCCAGCTCTAACATTGTAATTTTCCTCATCTGCAATCATTTGGATACGTTGTGTAGCTTCGTTATTAACATCAACGGCTGTAACATCATGCCCAAGAGATGCCAAATAAAGAGCGTTACGACCGTGACCACAGCCTAGGTCAAGGGTACGACCAGGTTTGATATGGCCAGATTGGACTGCTTCAAGAACCTCGGAATGGGCTTTAGTATCATACTTTTTAGCCATGTAGTCTTCAGGTTTACAGTAAAAAGAAAGATAGCATTCCAAATCATCTGAAGCAGCAGCGATGCGATGCCAAGCTTGTGGTTCAACAAAAGGAATCTCTGTCTCGGGGGTAAAGAGGTGCTCTGCAGTAACCTCTCCCTCTTCATCTAATTCGTAGAAGTGAAGAGATCCTGATAGAATGGTCAATTTAGCCCAAGTTCCCACCTTAGTATTGTGTTTTTGCGTCACCATTTCCGGAAGTGTTGTAGCTGTCCAGTTTGGTAAACGTTTGTAGCAAAGAAGTTGCTGATCTATAGTCATTTTATGAGTTCCTTTCAAACGGTATGGCTCTATTATAGCAAAAGTATGGAAAAAGAAAAAAAGCCTAGCCGGGTGAGCTAGACGCTTTTCTTGTGAGAAATCTGATAATCTAGGAATGGGAAAAGTGTTTGGGGAAGATAGTTATAAATGTTAAGAAGGGTTCCTAGACTATTTAGAAAATGTTTATGAGAATAATAAATTTTAAATGATAAAACGCTTATCTACAGCTCATTATATCTCTCTTTACATTATCTATTGTACCAAAAAAAAA
>NZ_KV810691.1:0-18815 GCF_001812855.1 Streptococcus sp. HMSC072D03 | reverse complement strand
ATGTAAGAAATAATCATGAACAGTCATTTTCTGGTCTTGAATGGTAATTTTGTGAGAATTATTTTGAACGATTACTAATCTAGTGAGCTAATACCAACGACTATGTGCTTTAATAGACTAAAAAACGCCTAGCTGCTGTTGCTAGACGTTCTTTATTAGGAGAGATCTGGAAATCTAGGAATGGGGGAAAAGTGTTTGGGGAAGATAGGTATAAATGTTAAGAAGGGTTCCTAGACTATGTTATTCTGTTTATGAGAATAATGAGCAAAAACTAACAAAGTTGAGTTCTATAACTCATCCGGTCTCTCTTTACATTTTCTATTTTACCAAAAAAAACGAAGAAAATCTTACATATTTTTAAAATATGTAAGAAATAATCATGAACAGTCATTTTCTAGTCTTGAATGGTCAACTCACCTGTATAAAAAAGCAGAACCTGATAGGTCTGCTTATAAATTATAGTGATGGTGTAAAAACTTAAATCTTGCTATAGAGTTTCTTAACATTGTTAATATCAACTTGTTGGATACTTGTCTTACCACCTTTAGGTTCCATTACAGAGGCAACGGCACTGTTGTGCTCAAGTCCAATTGAGTGTCCTAATTCGTGTTGCGCAGTGTTAAGGAGTTTCCCACCATTCTTTTGATAATAATTGTTTTGAACATGGAAGGTGTTCAAGTAAACAGTAGCATTACTATATTGCTTAGTTGGGAGGTAGTAAGTAGAGTAGGTAACCCCAAGAGGAGCTGCCACATTACCTTCATAACGTTCATCAGCAATGATGTTAGCTTTTTGTTTATCGTTAGTGAGCAAGAAATTAAAGGCACCAGTGCTATTCCAAGAAGTGATAGCTTGTTTGTAGGCATTCACGATTTCAGGATTCTTAGCATTGATGAAGACTGTTGCTGCCTTACTTGACCAGTGAGGAGTGTCGTAATTCTCTTTTACCAGTTCGTTATTCTTTTGCCATACTTGAGCAACTCGGTCCACTGGTTTAGCAGGTTGGATAGGAGTGGCTTTAGGAGCTGTAGGTTTAGTGACAGTCGTTGTTGGTTTCTTAGGTTGAGTTGTAGGAGTTGTAGGTTTGTTAGCGACTGTGGCCACTTTTTTAGGTTGACTAACAGCAGGAGTTGATTGTTTAGGTTTCGGTGTAGCTGTTGTCGTTGGTTTTGTAGAAGGTGTTAATGGTTTTGGAATATAAGTAGATATAATCTTATGAACGTTACCATTATTAATTTCTGTTGACACCCATGTAGCACCATCTTTTGACCAGGTTTGTGCTTGAGCAATAGTTTCGGTCTTTGGTTCAGCTTGATTTTCTACAGCCTTCTGATTGCTATCTGTATTTGTCGGAATTCTAGTCTCATAGGTTTTGCTGCCAGTCTGGCTGTCGACAGTACTATTAGCTGTTTGACTATCTTGTTTCAATTCCTCAAAAGTCGTAGTATTTGCGGGAGTTTGTTCATAGTCATTTTCATGTGTATGAAGACCATCCACAGAGGTATGTGACACAGTAGTAACAGTAGTAGGTGTTTCACTAGATACACCTGTTTGAGCGATGATATTTGTATTTGTAGCTGTTTCAAGTTCGGAAAATGTCAGAGCCTGATTAGGATCTGAAACATAGGTTTGATCCGCAGAGGCATGCTGAGGACTTCCCACAAGAAAAGCACTAATGATACCGACAGTTGCAAGGGTCAAGATGGTCTTTGTCTTAGTCCCTTGTGTTTTAAATGAACGTAACATAGCTTTCTCCTTTTTAATATCAAACAAAAACAGTTCTCATAATAACACCTAAAAATGAAGATGAAATGACAAGGAGATAACAATTGTTTTATAAATGAAATGTGGTGAGTTAAAAAGATTTTATGCTGTAAAAAAAGGAATATTATCCGATTAATTATGATAAAATGTTAGGTAGGTATATTAAAGTATATTAGAAAGAAAGAGGGAAATAAGATGCTTTCTATTATCGTCCTTGAAGATGATGCCTTGCAGCGTCATCGTGTTAGTCGTTTATTGGACGAAGCAGTTGAGGAGTCGAAGGCCGTTGTTGATGGGATTACCTTTTATGAGCAGGGGCAGGAATTGTTAGATACTGACAGGGACTCAGGTAAATCCATGGTTTATCTTTTGGATATTGACCTCAAGAATCAGACCAAGCAGGGACTAGATATTGGCTTGGAGATTCGAAAAGAAGATTTAAAGGCACAAATTGCTTTTGTAACGGCCTATTCCGAATTTATGCCTTTGACCTTTCGTTATAAGATTCAAGCCCTTGATTTTGTAGATAAATCCATGGACGATGTGGATCTTAAGAGAGCCCTAGTAGAACTATTAGATTTTGCTCAGTCACAGGTTGAACAAGAAACTAAGGCTCAGAGCCTAACTGTCAAAACAGATAAAAATGATGTCAATCTTCCTTATGAAGATATTTTATATATTGAGACAGCTCCGGTACCCCATAAGTTGATTGCCCACACCAAGTTAAACTTGGTAGAATTCTATGGAAAGATTGCAGAGGTAGCAAAGTTGGATGACATTTTCTTCCAAACGCATCGCTCCTTTGTTGTCAATGTTAGCAATGTCGCCAGCGTTGATCGTACAGCTAATATGGTATTTTTTGAGGGTGACGAGTCTTGTCTGCTCTCGCGCACACGTAAAAAGGAATTTTTGGAACGGTTGAAAAACCGTTAAAGTTTTAGCTCTCCTTTTTTCTCTAATTGTTATTGAAATTTTTCTGAAATTAGAGATAACTATTCAACTTTATCTCATTTATTATCAGGAATTATGCTAGAATAGCAGTATGACCTTTTGTTGTTTATTTAGAATCTTTAGAAGGAAGTTGCTAACCATTAAATGATACTCAATTTACAAATTGCATTAGAGTTTCTTTTGCATTTCATCGTTATACAGTGGATTTACGAAAAGACTAGCCTGGTTAGGATACCACGTATGATTCTTCCTATTGCGTTCCTAGTTGAATGTATAGGGGGAATACTGGGGATGTCATATAATGTCGGTTTGTCCTTTATGACACCTTTCTACCTTCTTTTCTATGCTTATTTCTATGGCAAGGAAAGAACCACCAATATGTTGGCGTTTTATGCCTTCTATCCTCTTGTTCTTTATCTTTTGATTTTTAATGGTTATGCCTACTTTTTGATGCCGGGATTTGGTATCACATCGGATTTTCTTAACAAAAGTTATCTTTATTTTATTTTCTTTGACCTTTTAATTATTCCAACATTTGTTGCTCTTTCCAAACTCCTTAATATTGATTTTAAATATTTGAGGGTCTTGGAGCGAGATCGCAAATTTGGTCGGATTATGTTCTTCACTAACTTTGTTTTGATTAGTTATGTGATTCTGAACTATTCCGTAGTTGTTGCTTCGCGTTTCTTTGATTTGTACTATGCTGGCCATATTATAACCTTGACTGGATATATTGCGATTCTTTATGCTGTTTACAGTGTCAATAGATATGCAGATGAGTACTTTGAAAATGAGCGAAGAAAAGAAAATCGTCGTCACTTGGATGACTTAGAGAAGTATTCTGAGCAGGTTGAAAGTCTTTACGAAACGTTACGCAGTTTCCGTCACGACTATACTAATGTCATGATTTCGCTTAATGAAGCCATTCAGATGAAAGACATTGACCAGATTAAGATGATTTATGACAGTGTCCTTAAAGATTCTGCATCAGATCTGAATCAGCAAAAGTTTGATTTAGCAAAACTAACACGAGTGACCAATATGCCACTCAAGAGTCTTCTATCATCTAAATTGGCTGAAGCTTTTGATAAGGGAATTCAATGTCATGTTGAGGTTGAAGAAGGTGTTTTCTTCACAGATGTGCGTGCTCTAGACTTGATCACAATCATATCCATTCTTTGTGACAATGCTATTGAAGCTACTGTATTGGCAGATAAACCAAAATTATCTATTGCTATCTTTAAGATGGGAAATCAATCAGTTATTGTTGTTGAAAATTCAACTAAGGAAGCTTATATTGATGTAACTCCTTTGAAACAAAGAGGATTTTCAACAAAAGGAACAGGTCGAGGGTTGGGCTTGGCAAATATCGAAGAGATTCTCTTTAGATACGATAATGTCACGCTTGAAACGGAATCAGCACAACACCGTTTTGTCCAATTATTGTCTATTACACCAAAAGAAGATTAATGGGGATTTAATAAGAATTTTTAGAATTCTTGTTAATCCCTATTTTTATGTTAAAAAGTATGGTAAAATAGGGAAGTTAATCATGTGTTTTTTAATTCAGGGGGATTTATTATGTTGAAAGACGAATGGTTAGAGTACTTTGAGGCTGTGAATGGCCGAAAACCAAGACCAATCGACTTTAAAGAAGCCTTGGAACGAGGAGAGTTTGTTCTCTCTGAAGGTGCAGAGGCTAACCAAGTAGCTGATCAAGGAGAAACATCAGCTGACCAACAGTTTGAAGAAGAAACCGCAACTGCCAGAGCGCTAGCCCAGTCTCAGAAAGAGCGTGACAACGCGCAAGAGGCCATGGCAAATGCGGCCCAAGAAAAGAGAAAGGCCCTATCTCAAGAGACTGTTGGTCAAGTAAGAACCATTCAGTCGGGCCGTCAGGCTGAGGATATTCAAAAAGAAGAGGAACAACGCAAACGCGTCGCAGAGGCTAAGGAGCGTTTGGCAAGTTATGCGCCAACCCGTCCAGATGTAGGAAATCATTCTGTTAATACCTCGAGTGAGCCTAATCAATCTATTCCAGTTTTCAGTAACCAAGCACAGCATCTTGGATTGTCTGAGGATTTGACAAAACTTGATCATAAGGAAGAAAAAG
The DNA here is from genome assembly GCF_001812855.1 of Streptococcus sp. HMSC072D03. Lineage (NCBI taxonomy): Bacteria > Bacillati > Bacillota > Bacilli > Lactobacillales > Streptococcaceae > Streptococcus > Streptococcus sp. HMSC072D03. The sequence goes on along the minus strand of NZ_KV810691.1, from coordinate 13,987 downwards.
CAGCTAAGAAGCTTGCTCGTCAAGCTGCTCGTGATAAGAAAAAGGCTGAAAAATTAGCTGCTAAAGCTAAATCTAAGGAAGAACAGACAGTTGCCAAACTAGAAAAGAGATTGGAAAGTCAGGTTCGTCTTCTCGAAACGATTCAAAACGCTAATCAAAAATCGCAAAAGGCCAAAAATTGGGGTAAAGGAGCCTTGATATCTAGTCTTGTTGCTGTTGTTTTGATGTTGCTTGTCGGTGGTGTCTACGGTTTTTGGCGTAATGCTTCGGGGAACATTGAGGGGACTTGGGAATTAAAATCGTCTAAGGTCTTGGATGAAAATTCTGGAAAGTTAACCAATGCTCTGAAAGAACATGAAGATAAAGATGAAATTTACGTCTCTTTCCTTAAAGTTGATCAGTCTAATAATTTACAAACACATTCTTACTTTTATAAAAAAGGTGAGGAGGATCAGCCTACTTTTACAGCTTCAGATTATTTGAAGGAATATCAAGTTGTTGATCAGTGGAATAAATCAATCACCTATACTAAAGAAGTTTCAGAATTTAAGCGTGAGTTAACTAAAGTTGTCTCGCAACTTTATCCAAATGCAGATAAGAATCTAGTAGATTACTATATTTCGGATAACGTAGATAACTACCGACTCTACCGTAAAGGGAAACGCACCAAGTCCTATACTGTAAATAAAGATACCTTGGTTGTTTCCACCTACAACGAGGATGGCAAGTTGACCAGTCGTGATACTTACGAGAAAGTGTCGAAGGTAGCGGCTAAGGGTTTAGAAGCTGAATATGCTGAAGCAAAGGTAGCTTATGAAAAAAATCATAAGACTACGACTAAGAAATAGTCGAAAAGGAAGTTAGAGTTTGACTCTAACTTTTTTTGTAGAAATTTTAAGTCTGTCAAGTTTTTTTCTTGACACATAAAAATGATATGGTATACTAGTTAAGGTCGAGGGGCGATAAGTGCCCCCACCATAATAAAAAACTAAAGAAAAGAGATATTAAAAATGGCAGTAAAAATCCGTTTGACTCGTATGGGTTCTAAGAAAAAACCTTTCTACCGTATTAACGTTGCAGATTCACGTGCTCCACGTGATGGACGTTTCATCGAAACAGTTGGTACTTACAACCCACTCGTTGAAGAAAACCAAGTAACACTTAAAGAAGAACGTGTTCTTGAGTGGTTGTCTAAAGGTGCACAACCTTCAGATACAGTTCGTAACATCCTTTCAAAAGAAGGCGTTATGAAGAAATTCCACGAATCAAAATTCTCAAAATAATTTTTTAGCCTATGGATACCATTGAAAATCTTATTATCGCTATCGTTAAACCTTTAATTGCTTCACCAGATCAGTTGACCATCAAAATTATTGACGGTCCTGAGTTTTTGGAGTACCATCTTGATCTTGCCCCAGCCGATATTGGGCGTGTTATCGGGAAAAAAGGACGTACTATTACGGCGATAAGAGCGATTGTCTATTCGGTACCTACTCAAGGTAAAAAAGTTCGTCTGGTTATTGACGAAAAAGAGAAAGCTTAAGAGGTGACCCTAGGGTTGCCTTTTTTGCATATTTTGGTTATACCTAGAAGTCTTTGGTATAATAAGAGCGTCAAAGCATTAAGCTCAAGGAAAAACTAGAAATCTAGTTTAGAGGTCAGCTTGATGACTAAGTTGAAGCAATAGCCTAAAAAGGAGTAATTATGACTTATCAGGAAGCGTTGGATTGGATTCATGGACAATTAAAATTTGGCATCAAGCCTGGCTTGGAGCGTATGGCTTGGATGCTTAAAGAGTTGGGAAATCCACAAGATAATCTCAAGGCTGTGCATGTCGTGGGAACAAACGGCAAAGGGTCTACAGTCAATGCCCTACAAACCATTTTTACCCAGGCGGGTTATGAGGTTGGAACCTTTACCTCACCCTATATTATTGACTTCAAGGAACGAATTTCTCTTAATGGTCAGATGATTTCAGAAGAGGACTTACTTGACCTGGTTAATCGTGTGAAGCCTGTGGTTGAACGTTTACCAAAAGAGACAGAGCATGAAAATGCGACAGAGTTTGAAATTATCACAGTCTTGATGTTCCTCTATTTTGGTCAGATCCATCCTGTGGATATCGCATTCATTGAAGCGGGAATGGGTGGTCTTCATGATTCGACTAATCTCTTTAAGCCCTTGGCAGTCCTATGTCCTTCGATTGGTTTGGACCATCAGGCTATTTTGGGGAATACCCATGCTGAAATTGCAGCTGAGAAGGCCGGTGTTTTGAAGAATGGGGCTCCCTTTATTTATGCGGCTGATCGTACTGATGTTCGAGATGTTTTCGAGAAGAAGGCGCGTGAAGAAGGGTCTAAGACCTATGAGCTGGGGAGAGATTTCACAGCTGAAGGGTCAAGCCATTCCTTTGATTTTACCTATGGAGAGCAAAGGTTAGATGATATAGCCTTGGCTATGGCCGGTCAACACCAAGTAGCAAATGCTAGCTTGGCTATCATGGCTTCTTTATTGCTTCAAAAAGATTATCCTGAAGTAACTCTTGAACTCATAAAGAATGCCCTGGCTCATGCTCATTGGCGAGGTCGAACAGAATTTTTAAGACCTAATCTCATGATTGATGGTGCTCATAATAATGAGAGTGTTAAAGTTTTGATTGACTTGTTGCAATCAGAATATGCAGATAAGGAGATTGAACTTCTCTTTGCAGCGATTGACACCAAGCCTATTGACGGCATGCTTGCCCAACTAAAATCGGTTGGTGACTTGACTGTAACGAGTTTTGACTATCCAAACAGTGTTAAATTAGATAAATACCCAGAGGCTTATAAGCAGGTACCAGACTTCAAAACATGGATTAAAGAACATGTGACGACTGACAATAAGAAACTTTATGTGGTAACGGGATCTCTATACTTCATTTCTCAGGTCAGAAAATGGGTTTTAGAGCAGGCAAGTGATGGTTAAGACTTGAAAGATAACATTTAGGGGCGTATAATAGCCCTCGTATATTTTAAAAGTAAGGAGATCACAATGTTTCAACGTCTGAAAAACATTTTAATCGGTGAACCTCTAACTCATGATGATAGTGGTGATGAACACTTATTGTCCAAGATTCAGGCCTTGGCCATGTTGTCGAGTGATGCACTTTCATCTATCGCCTATGGTCCAGAGCAGGTCGTCTTGGTTCTGACAGCTGTATCTAGTGCGGCTATTTGGTGGTCAATCCCTATTGGACTTTTGGTTCTCGTCCTTTTGGCCAGTCTTACCATTTCTTATAGACAAGTTATCAAAGCCTATCCTCAAGGTGGTGGCGCCTATATGGTAACGACGGAAAATCTGTCTCCTAAGTTTGGCTTGATAGCTGGTGGTAGTCTTTTGGTCGATTACATGTTGACGGTTGCTGTTTCAGTGGCCTCAGGTGCAGATGCCATTACTTCAGCCCTTCCCTTCCTGCATCCTTTCAATCTTGAAATATCAATGATTTTGGTGCTTGTTTTGATGGTTATGAACCTTAGGGGAATGCGTGAATCGGCAAAATCTTTGATGATACCAGTTTATCTCTTCATTGTTTCGACGCTCTTCTTGTTGGGATTTGGTTTCTTTCAAATTTTAACGGGTCATATGCCTTACGCAGCCACAGCGCATTTAGGACAACCAATTACAGGTGTGTCTTTGATTCTTATTTTAAGGGCCTTTACTTCAGGTTCTGCCTCATTGACAGGGGTAGAAGCTATCTCTAATGCGGTGCCTTTCTTTAAGAAACCTAAGGCAAAAAATGCAGCTTCAACCCTCTTTGTTATGTCTAGCATTTTGGGGGCTATGTTTGCGGGAATCACCTTCCTCAACTGGTGGACAGGTATTACACCTCATGCAGGAGTAACCATCTTGTCACAAATGGCTAGGGAAATCCTTGGTCAGTCATGGATTGGTAGTATTCTATTTTACGTTTTCCAATTCTCTACTGCCATGATTCTTGCAGTAGCAGCTAACACAGGTTTTTCAGCCTTTCCGATGTTGTCCTTTAATATGGCGAAAAATAAATACATGCCTCACATGTACCTTGAAAAAGGGGCACGTATGGGATACTCTAATGGGATCTTGACACTTGCAATTGGTGCCATTACCCTTTTGTTCATTTTCCGAGGAAATACGGAACGGTTGATTCCGCTTTATACCATCGGTGTATTCATTCCATTTGCTCTTTCTCAAACGGGGATGGTTATCCATTGGATTCGTGAATATGGTAAGGGATTCTGGAAACACTCTTTAGCTAATATCTTGGGCGCCCTCATTTGTTATGCTATTGTTCTCATTCTCTTCCTTTTCCGTTTAGGAGATATCTGGCCATTCTTCCCAATTATTGCAATCTTGATGTGGATGTTCCTTAAGATTAAAAAACACTATAATGGTGTTGCTCAACAGTTGCGTATTGATGGAGCGGTAGAAGAACACCATTATCAAGGAAATATTGTTCTTATCCTCGTTGGGAATGTTACCAAGGCTAATATCGGAGCTATTTCCTATGCACGTTCTATTGGTGACAAGGTTATCGCCATGCATGTATCTACTAAGGATACAGAGAACAAGGACAAGGAAACTGAACAAGAGTTTAAAAAATATTTCCCTGAAATTGAGATGGTTCATATCCAATCACCGTACAGCTCAATTACTCAGTCAACCATTCAGTATGTGGACGAGGTCGCCACTCAAGCTGAGAAGGATAATGCGACTCTGACAGTCATGATTCCTCAGTTTGTACCTAAAAAATCATGGCAAACCATGCTTCACAACCAAATGAGTTTACGATTGAAATATTATCTCAAATGGCGTGAGAATATTGTGGTTTCATCCTATTCTTACCACTTGAAAGACTAAAAAATATAAGCGAAGATAACCTCTATATGAAAGGTGGTCTTCGCTTTTTTTGAGAATTAGGTAGCTAGGAAATCTTATTTTTTGCAAGAAAAATCCAGCAAAATAAGGTATAATAGATAGTATTATAACGTTGCAAGAGGAAATTATGGCAAATCAAGAAAAAGTAGAACAAGCAGTCTATCAACTATTGGAAGCTCTAGGTGAAAATCCTGAGCGTGAGGGACTTTTGGACACACCAAAACGTGTGGCTAAGATGTATGCTGAAATGTTTTCAGGTCTAAATGAAGACCCTAAGGATCAATTTACAGCTGTCTTTTCAGAAGTCCATGACGAAGTTGTCCTTGTCAAGGATATTCCTTTTTACTCTATGTGTGAGCACCATTTGGTTCCATTTTATGGTAAGGCCCATGTGGCTTATTTGCCAAGTGGAGACAAGGTGACAGGACTTTCCAAATTAGCGCGTGCGGTTGAAGTAGCTGCTCGTCGTCCACAGTTGCAAGAACGTCTTACCGATCAAGTTGCTACAGCACTTGAAGAAGCTCTGAATCCTCGAGGAGTTTTTGTCATGGTTGAAGCAGAGCACATGTGCATGACTATGCGAGGCATTAAGAAACCAGGAAGTAAGACAATCACAACTGTCGCTAAGGGCCTTTATAAAGAAGACCGTGAAGAACGCAAGGAAATTCTTTCATTGATGCGTGATTTTTAGGAGTTAAGATGTTTATTGGCAAACATGAGATTGCAGGTAAGGCCTGTATTATGGGAATCTTGAATGTCACCCCTGATTCTTTCTCAGATGGTGGCGATTTTGACACTGTAGAGGATGCGTTGGCCCAGGTTGAGCGTATGATTGCCCAGGGGGCTGCCATTATCGATGTAGGTGGCGAATCTACAAGACCAGGAGCAGAATTTGTGACTGAGGAAGAAGAGATTGATCGTATCGTGCCAGTTATTCAGGCTATCAAGGCAAAATATGATGTGCTCATCAGTATTGATACCTATAAGACAGTCACTGCCAGAGCTGCTCTTGAAGCAGGTGCAGATATTCTAAATGACGTCTGGGCAGGACTCTATGATGGTCAGATGCTAGCTCTAGCAGCTGAAAAGAATGTGCCGATTATTCTCATGCATAATCAAAAAGAAGAAGTATACAATGATGTCACAGAAGATGTCTGTACATTCCTCAGTCAACGTGCTCAGGCCGCCTTGGAAGCAGGTGTGGTCAAGGACAATATCTGGATTGATCCAGGCTTTGGCTTTGCGAAAAATGTCCAACACAATATTGACCTGCTAAAAGGTTTGGACAAGGTCGTTGCCCTAGGCTATCCTGTTCTTTTTGGGATTTCTCGTAAGCGTGTTGTGGACTACCTACTAGGTGGAAATACCCAAGCTAAGGACCGCGATCAGGGAACGGCTGCTCTATCTGGCTATGCTGTTAGCAAGGGTTGTCAGATTGTCCGTGTACATAATGTTGACGCCAATCGTGATATTGTTAAGACCATTTCAGGAATTCTATGATACTAAAAAAAGCTCAATTGAGCTTTTTTTCTTAGTCTTGAATTGTCCAAACGCTGACAGATTTTTCAGAAACTGGGAAGTCTCCCCATCCGTCTTCGTCAATGGTTACAGTATCAGAGCAGTTTCCAAGAATGTCATAGAAGGTTTGTCCAGCCCAATCACTACCAATTTCCATAGACTTGCTGTTAGCAGCATCATTAGAGATTGTTACAGCTAATGGAGCGCCATCTTCGTTGCCAGAGCGTGTCCATCCAATACAGTTTGGATCATCAAAGTAGTCTGTTTGCTCTCCGTAAGCTAGGTCTTTACGAGCGTAGAGCAAGGTATCTAGGGTTTCTTGGAAATTTTCTTGAGCAAATTCACCTTCGATTCCATAGTAGTCACCATAAAATAGGCAAGGAAGACCGTCTTCACGGAGAAGGATGAGAGCATAAGCAGCTGGTTTAAACCATTCTTCAACAGTAGATTCTAGAGCTTGTCCGCGTTGAGTGTCGTGGTTGTCTACGAAGGTTACAGCATGTTCAGGATGATTTTTGACCAAGGAATGATCGAAAATTGTCGTCAAATCATAATCGGCACCATCTAAGCTAGCCTTGTGTAGATTGTTGTGGAGGGGAACATCGACGAGGTCAAAACGTTTTTCAATCTTTTCAAGATAGATATTATTTTCCTCTTCGTTACCATTCCAAAATTCACCAAAGACATAGAAATCCTGACCTTGTTTTTCTTTGACATCACGAATAAAGTTACGCATGAAGAATGAATCAATGTGCTTGACTGCATCCATGCGGAATCCTTGAACGCCTGTTGTTTCAACGAACCAATCTGCCCATTCGTAAATGTTTTCAATAACTTCAGGGTGTTTATAGTCTAGGTTAGCATACATAAGGTAGTCAAAGTTACCATTCTCATTGTCAACCAAGTCGTTGTCTGCCCAACCTTTGTTGTCACCTTGGATAAGATAGATGCCACTTTTATTACGTTTGGCATCGAAGTCAGTTCCGTTAAAGTGGTACCAGTGCCATTCAAAATCGTTGTAGGCTTTATTACGTCCGTCAAAGGTGAAGTGTGTCCAACCTTCGATTTCAAATGGTTCGCTGATTTCTTGGGTACGGTCCTCTGGGTCAACTTCGACCACTTCGAAGGTCTCGAGTTTATCGGCTGCTGCCTTGTGGTTAAGCACAACGTCGGCCATAGGTACAATACCAACTTCTTTGAGTTGGTTGATAGCATTGAGATACTCTTCTTTGAGGCCGTATTTGGTTCGGACTGTTCCTTTTTGGTCGAATTCTCCAAGGTCAAAGAGGTCATAGACTCCGTAACCAACATCATCTTTGTTGGTGGCCTTAAAAGCAGGTGGCATCCAAACGTGGCTGATGCCCAGGTCTGCTAAATGTTGGGCATCATCAGCCAAATTGTTCCAGTGTTGACCGTCACTTGGAAGATACCATTCAAAGTATTGCATTGCGGTTTGATTTGTCATAGTTTTTTCCTTAATTAGTTGAGATAGTCTTGCTTGTAATCAGGAATCTTTTTAACTCCTGTGCCTATATTTTACCAAATCAGAAGAATTATGCAACCGATTGCATACGCGTAAACACAATAACTTCAGATCTGTCTAAAATATCATACTAATTAGAGACCAACTTTTCAACTGTTTTGTGCTAGAATAAAGAGGAGTCTAGTCGTGTGAAGGAGAAACTATGGATAAAATTATTTTAAATGGTTGCCGTTTTTATGGCTATCACGGGGCTTTTGCTGAGGAACAGACCCTGGGACAAATTTTTGTGGTAGATTTGGAATTGGCTGTTGATCTAACCAAGGCCTCACAGAGTGACAATCTAGATGATACGGTTCACTATGGATTGGTTTTTGAAGCTGTGCAAAAACAAGTGGAAGATAAAAAGTACATTTTGATTGAGCGTTTAGCTGGTGCAATTTGCGAGGATCTATTTGCACAGTTTCCACCAATTCAATCTATTAAAGTTCGAATTACCAAGGAAAATCCCCCAATTAATGGGCATTATAAGAGTGTTGGTATCGAATTGGAGCGTAGCCGATGACAAGAGTTTATTTGAGTTTGGGATCTAATATGGGAGACCGTCAGGGCTATCTTCAAAAAGCTGTGAAGGCCTTGAATGACCTACCTGAGACGGAGGTTAAAGCGGTATCCTCTTATTATGAAACGGCTGCTTGGGGACTGACAAATCAGGCTGATTTTTTGAATCTTGCCTTGGCTTTAGAGACGAAGTTGCCAGCAGAGACCTTACTAAGGTCATGTCAGCAAATTGAAAAAGATCTTGATCGCGTTCGTCATGAGCATTGGGGGCCTCGGACAGTAGATATCGATATTCTTCTATATGGGCAGGAAATTTGGGAGACTGAGCACCTTAAAGTGCCCCACCCTTATATGAGCCAGAGAGCTTTTGTTTTGGTGCCCTTAGTAGAAATAGCAGATGATTTGGTTGACCCCAAAACTGGGCAAGCCTACAAAAATTATTTGAGTCACTTAAACACTAGTGATGTCCGTAAATTGGAACTTATGGACTAGCTTTGCGTGAAATTCCTTGTCGTCAAGATGGGGAATTTTTGCTATAATTAAACTTGGCTTTTTGCTGTATTTTTCTTCTAATTTTTAGGGAAAAATACTAACTCATTTTTAGGTAGTGATAGTAACATGGGGGAGTCTATCACGATACCTACAAAGAAATCAATGTATAGAAAAAGTATGGAAAATAACATGTTAGATGAACTTAAAGAAGATTTAGTGGGAATTGATATTCGTTTCGACGAACCCTTAAAACGTTATACATATACCAAGGTTGGTGGTCCAGCAGATTATTTGGCCTTTCCACGTAACCGCTATGAACTCTCTCGTATTGTCAAATTTGCTAATAAGCATGACATTCCTTGGTTGGTTCTTGGTAATGCTAGTAATTTGATTGTCCGTGACGGTGGTATCAGAGGTTTTGTGATTATGTTTGACAGACTTAATGGTATCGCAGTTAATGGTTATCAAATTGAAGCTGAAGCGGGAGCTAACCTGATTGCGACGACCAAGGTAGCCCGTTTTCAAAGTTTGACTGGTTTTGAATTTGCAGCGGGGATTCCAGGTAGTGTTGGTGGTGCCGTCTTTATGAATGCTGGTGCCTATGGTGGCGAGATTGCCCATATCTTGGTTTCTGCTCAGGTTCTTACAAAAGACGGTGATGTTCGTACGATTGACGCAAGAGATATGCGTTTTGGTTATCGTCGTTCAGTGCTCCAAGAAACAGGTGAAGTGGTTATTTCAGCTAAATTTAACCTCAAACCAGGAGATTACGAGCAAATCAAGAATGAGATGAATCGTCTTAATCATTTGCGAGAGCTTAAACAACCTCTTGAATACCCTTCATGTGGTTCGGTCTTTAAACGCCCACCAGGTCATTTTGCAGGTCAGCTTATTGTGGAAGCAAATCTCAAGGGACATCGTATCGGTGGTGTTGAGGTGTCAACTAAGCATGCTGGATTCATGGTCAATGTTGATCACGGAACAGCTAAAGACTATGAAGATCTTATTGCAGATGTCATCGCTAAGGTTAAGGAAAATTCAGGTGTAACACTTGAGCCTGAAGTACGTATCATTGGCGACAAATTAAACTAATAAAACCCTATCCCTATATTTGCTATCCATGGAGGATTTATGACAATTGACTAATCCGATTATTGCCTTTCGAAACGTCTCAAAAGTGTTTGAAGATAGTGGCACACAAGTTTTAAAAGACATCAACTTTGAACTAGAAGAAGGTAAGTTCTATACCCTACTCGGGGCTTCTGGTTCTGGTAAATCAACGATTTTGAACATCATTGCAGGTCTCTTAGATGCGACCAGTGGTGACGTCCTTTTGGATGGAAAGCGTATCAATGATATTCCTATTAATAAAAGGGATGTCCACACCGTTTTTCAATCTTACGCCCTCTTTCCACATATGAATGTCTTTGACAATGTGGCTTTTGCCCTTAAATTGAAAAAGGTGCCAAAAAAGGAAATCGAAGAGCGTGTAGAAGAAGCCTTAAAGATGGTTCAACTAAATGGTTATCAAAAGCGCTCAATTCAAAAATTATCAGGTGGTCAACGTCAACGTGTGGCCATTGCCCGTGCGATTATTAACCAACCACGTGTGGTCCTTTTGGATGAGCCCTTGTCAGCACTGGATTTGAAACTACGTACTGAAATGCAATACGAGTTGCGCGAATTACAGCAACGTCTAGGGATTACTTTTGTCTTTGTTACCCATGACCAAGAAGAGGCCTTGGCCATGTCGGATTGGATTTTTGTTATGAATGATGGTGAAATTGTTCAATCAGGAACTCCGGTTGATATCTATGACGAACCTATCAATCACTTTGTTGCAACCTTTATTGGAGAATCCAACATCCTTCCAGGTGTTATGATTGAGGACTATTTGGTTGAGTTCAATGGGAAACGTTTTGAATCTGTCGATGGAGGAATGCGTCCTAACGAACCTGTCGAAGTGGTTATTCGTCCTGAAGATTTGCAGATTACACTTCCTGAGGAAGGCAAATTGCAAGTTCGCGTGGAAACTCAGCTCTTCCGTGGGGTCCACTATGAAATCATTGCCTATGACAATCTTGGCAATGAATGGATGATTCATTCAACCCGTAAGGCAATTGAGGGTGAGATTATCGGTCTTGATTTTACGCCTGAGGATATTCATATCATGCGTCTTAATGAGACAGAAGAAGAGTTCGATGCACGTATTGAAGAATATGTGGAAGTGGAAGAACATGAAGATGGCTTGATTAATGCCATTGAGGAGGAGCGCTATGAAGAAAACAGCTAGCCTCTTCTCGGTACCTTACCTCCTATGGCTCTTACTCTTCGTGGTTGCTCCAGTGCTCATGCTACTCTATCAGTCTTTCTTTGATATCAGTGGCAACTTTACATTGGATAATTATGGCACCTTCTTTTCAAGTTGGACTTACTTAAGGATGAGTTTTAACTCAGTTCTTTATGCAGCCATCATTACTCTAGTAACTCTCCTCATCTCTTATCCGACGGCATATCTTTTAACCAGACTGAAGCATAAGCAACTTTGGTTAATGTTGGTCATTTTGCCAACCTGGGTCAATCTCCTTCTGAAAGCCTATGCTTTTATGGGGATTTTTGGTCAACAAGGCGGTATCAATGCCTTTCTCGGTTTCTTTGGGATTGCACCCATGCAAATTCTCTTTACGGATTTCTCCTTTATTTTCGTAGCTAGTTACATTGAAATTCCCTTTATGATTCTACCGATTTTCAATGTACTAGATGATTTGGATGAAAATATTGTGAATGCAAGTAAAGATTTGGGAGCCAATGATTGGCAGACCTTTACCAAGGTTATTTTTCCCTTATCGCTTAATGGGGTACGCTCTGGCGTCCAGTCGGTCTTTATTCCTAGTCTCAGCCTCTTTATGCTGACACGTTTGATTGGTGGTAACCGAGTTATCACCTTAGGGACAGCTATCGAACAGCACTTCCTCACGACACAAAACTGGGGAATGGGGGCAACCATTGGTGTTGTTCTTATTGCTGCTATGATTGCGACAATGTGGTTAACAAAGGAGAGACGTCAATGAAAAAATTTGCAAATCTCTATTTAGCTCTTGTCTTTGTTATCCTTTACCTGCCAATCTTCTATTTAATCGCCTATTCTTTCAATAGTGGTGGCGATATGAATAGTTTCACAGGTGTTACTCTGGATAACTACCAGAGCATGTTTTCAGATAGCCGTCTTATGTTAATTCTGGCTCAAACCTTCTTTTTAGCTTTCCTTAGCGCTCTTCTGGCAACGATTATTGGTACCTTTGGGTCTATCTTTATCTATGAGAGTAAACAGAAGCAGCAGACTGGGATTTTATCCCTAAATAACGTGCTCATGGTTGCACCGGACGTCATGATTGGTGCAAGTTTCTTGATTCTCTTCACCTTGATTGGTTTCCAACTAGGCTTTGTATCTGTCTTATTGAGTCACATTGCCTTTTCAATCCCAATCGTGGTTCTCATGGTGTTGCCACGTCTCAAGGAAATGAATCGAGATATGGTGAATGCCGCTTATGACCTAGGTGCAACTCAATGGCAGATGTTACGTGAGGTTATGTTGCCATACTTGACACCTGGTATTATTGCTGGTTATTTCATGGCCTTTACCTATTCGTTGGATGACTTTGCAGTAACCTTCTTTGTAACGGGGAATGGTTTTTCAACACTTGCTGTGGAAATTTACTCACGTGCACGTAAGGGGATTTCTCTGGAAATCAATGCCTTGTCAACCGTTGTTTTCCTATTCTCTATTCTTTTAGTGATAGGTTATTATGCGATTACCAAGGAGAAGGAGGAGCAGGATGCGTAGACTCTATCAATTTCTGGCAGGTATCTTAGCCATTATCTTCTTCCTTTGGGGCATCTCTGCCTACATGCAGAGTCGTACTGGAAATGTGTCAGACAAATTAGTTATCTATAACTGGGGTGATTATATTGACCCAGACCTTCTGACCAAGTTTACAAAAGAAACGGGCATCAAGGTCCAGTACGAAACCTTTGATTCCAATGAAGCCATGTATACCAAGATTAAGCAGGGCGGAACAACCTACGATATCGCTGTGCCGTCAGACTATACCATTGATAAAATGGTTAAGGAAGACCTTTTGGTGAAGTTGGATAAATCTAAAATCAAAGGTTTTGACCAGATTGGTTCAAGCTTTAAAGGGCTTAGTTTTGACCCTCACAATGACTATTCCATCCCTTATTTCTGGGGAACTGTCGGTATTGTTTATAATACAAAATTGGTGAAAAAAGCACCACAGCACTGGGATGATCTTTGGTCACCAGATTACAAAAACCAGATTATGCTAGTTGATGGTGCGCGTGAAGTCCTTGGTTTCTCACTCAATAGCCTGGGATATAGCTTGAATACGAAGAACATGACTGAATTACGTTTGGCTGAAACTAAACTTAATAGTCTAACACCAAATATCAAGGCTATTGTTGGTGATGAGATGAAGGGCTACATGGTTCAAGGTGACGCAGCTATCGGAGTGACTTTCTCAGGGGAAGCTAGTGAGATGCTTGATAAAAATGAGGACCTACGTTATGTTGTCCCATCTGAAGGCTCAAACCTTTGGTTTGATAATCTGGTGATTCCTAAGACTGTAAAGCATGAAAAAGAGGCTTATGCCTTTATCAACTTCATGCTTAAACCGGAAAATGCAGCGCAAAATGCTGAATATATCGGTTATGCCACACCTAACCAAGCAGCTAAAGCCTTGCTTCCAAAGAGTATCACCGATGATAAAGCCTTTTATCCCTCAGAATCAACCATTAAAAACCTTGAAGTTTATAACAACTTAGGACAAAAATGGCTCGGAATCTATAACGATATTTACCTTCAAGTTAAGATGTATCGTAAATAAGTCATTTGAGATTTGAGTTTTAGATGCCATCTAGAATGATTCTTCAAACGATTTTATTTTCGAAAATACTAAGAGGCTGAAACGCAATCGTTTCAGCCTTTTTCTTATTTATCTTACGAAAACCACTAGCTGTGCT
>NZ_KV810690.1:29654-67894 GCF_001812855.1 Streptococcus sp. HMSC072D03 | reverse complement strand
AAGTTTTGGAACCTTTTCAAGTTTGTGGCAAGGCAATTAAGACAACTTTTATAGTTTAACACCCAAATAAATTCTTGTCAATAGGGTTTTTGAAAAAAATAAAGGAAGCACGTCTCTCAACCTACTTCCTTTATTTTTTAATTATTTAGCTTCAATCAAACCGTAGTTTCCGTCTTCTCGTTTATAGAGAACATTAGTTGTATGATCTTCACTATCTGTATAGATAAAGAAGTCATGACCCAACAACTCCATTTGAAGGATGGCTTCTTCAACATCCATTGGTTTCAACTCAATGTTTTTAGTTCTTACAACTTCAACAGCTGGTGCTTCTTCAACTTGTTCGTTATTAAAATCAGCTGAGAACACTTCTCCTGTTGGAACTTTTTCACGATGCTTACGTGCAATTTTTGTTTTGTTTTTACGGATTTGTCTTTCAATCTTATCAACCACTAGGTCAATAGAACCATACATATCTTGCGAAACATCTTCTGCTCTTAGTGTTACAGAACCTGTTGGAATAGTAACCTCTACTTTAGCTGTCTTTTCGCGATAAACCTTAAGATTTACACGTGCATTCAATTCTTGGTCTTCGTTGAAGTATTTTTCAACTTTGCTAAGTTTACTTTCAACATAGTCACGAAGTGCTTCAGTTACTTCGATGTTTTCGCCACGGATACTATATTTAATCATAAAAGACCTCTTTCTCGCTTGTTAGCGTTTTCTTTATCTTTATTATATCCTTTTCATGAAAATTTGCAAGGATTTTTATTATCTAGCTAGTGAAAAGGTCAAAACTTCTTTAATACCTATACCTTCTAATAGTTGGACCATCTGATATAAAGTGGATCCTGTTGTATAGATATCATCCACTATAATAATCTTATCTGGTACATCTATACCTTTCTTGAGACAGAAGGCATTATCTTGACTTAGACGCTCCTCGCGTGTTTTCGATGATTGCTTCTCAATATCTCTTTTCTCAAAGATATCCTGATAGGGAATTCCCTCTATTAATCCCTCAACTTGGTTGAATCCTCTTTCTACCAAGCGTTCTTCCGACAATGGGACCGGCACTATGGTATAACCTTTTTTAAAAAATGGTTTTAAATTATTTTTTATATCTTTTTGAAATGTTTTTCTAAGACAATAGTCTCCCATAAATTTATAGCGGCTAAAATAATCTTTCATGTTTTCTTCATAGCGATAAATGGCAAGGTGCTTAGGAATATAGCCTTTTTTCATCCAAAGTTTACAATCAATACAGGTATCTCTATGTAACTCCTTATTACAATTTTGACATCTTTCTTTTGAAAGTTTTTTAAACTGATTTTTACAAGATACGCAGGAGTACTCTTCTCTCTGGTTAAACGTAATCAGGTCTCTTAATTTTGGCACTGATTCAATCCAGTCATTACATAGTAGACACTTCATTGTTAAATCCTCCTTTTTTATTCATAACCTTTATTTCTTCTCGACAACGAAGCATTGATTTGGATAGCCCTTCATGAAAGAAATAAAGCTTTCCTGTCGGTCTATCTGGGAATCTTCCAACTCGACCCCCAATCTGAATAAGACTCGAACTAGTGTATAAGTGATGATTTGCCATGCAAACAAAAACATCTACTTGTGGAAAGGTCACACCACGTTCGAGGATAGTTGTTGTCACTAAGATGGATAGTTCTTTTTCTCGGAACTTCTCTACAATAGTTGAACGCTCCTCGCTTTTTGAAGAAACAAAGGCCATTTTTTCATCTGGAAGATATTTTTGTAGAATATTGGTAAACTTTTCACCTATCGCTATATTTGGAAAAAAGATTAGTAAAGGGAATTTGGATTTACGTTGCTTTTTTATCTGATAAAGAAGGGGTCTTGGAAGCTTGCCTCTCATTAGAGATTTTTGTAATCTTCCCTGCCAACAGAATTTAGGAAGTACTAAAGGATTTCCATGGAAACGTCTGGCAAGGTGATGCTTTTCTAAAGTTCCAAGTCGAACTTGCTCTTCCAAAGATATTGTAGAAGTCGCTGTTAAGTAAATATAGCGACCGGTTTCCTTCTTTGCCTGCTCCACAGCATGATTTAACATGACATTTCCTACAAAAGGGAATGCATCAACCTCATCAACGATTACTAGGTCAAAGTTCTGGTAAAACTTTAGTAATTGATGGGTGGTAGCTATTACAAGCGGACTACCATCATATGGTTCACTCTCAGCATGAAGCAGAGAAATACTACAAGTAAAATCCCTCTGCATACGTAGAAATAACTCTCGACAAACATCAACGCGAGGACTTGCGATAGCTACACGACCTTTATTTCCAAGAACATAGGCAACGATTTTATAAATCATCTCGGTCTTCCCAGCACCAGTCACAGCATGTACGAGGCTGTCTTTCTGTTTTTGATATGTTTCTAAAAGCTTCTCTGAGACCTCAGCTTGATAGGGAGTCAGTTCTCCTAACCACTTCAAAACAGGAAATTCAATTTCTGATGTTTTTGAAGGAAAATAATAAAGTTCTTTTCCTTCTTGGTTTCTGCCAAAGACAATACATGCTCTGCAATAATACTGACCTTCCGGTAATTGCCAATCTTCCTCTATCTGACTGTAACATCTTTTACATCTAAGTTGTTTATCGACCTTTATCATGCTTTCTAATGTAAAAGCCTCTGAGTGATAGTCCACTGGCAACTGTTCTTTCGTAAATAGCCGTCCATAATATTCTTTAGGTACCATATCTTTCTATTCGAAAATATGTTTGAATTCATCTTTTTATGATAAAATTTTTTTATGGATTACAAAACTATTGCCAACGATGGAATCGTTGAAGAAGAAATAAAAAAATCTCGTTTTATTTGTCACTTGAAACGTATTATCAGTGAGGAAGAAGGGAGAGAGTATATCGCTCAGATTAAGAAAGAGCATCACAAGGCTAATCACTCTTGCTCTGCAATGATTGTTGGTGATGATGGTCAAATTAAGCGTTCGAGTGATGATGGCGAACCTTCTGGAACAGCTGGTGTGCCTATGCTTACTGTTCTAGAAAAACAAGGACTTACTAATGTCGTAGCAGTTGTGACTCGTTATTTTGGAGGAATCAAACTTGGGACAGGTGGTCTTATCCGCGCTTACTCTGGTAGCGTTGCCCATGCTATTGAAGAAATTGGTCGAGTCGAAGTCAAGGAATTAACAGGACTAACCGTAGAGTTAACCTACTCTCAGTACCAAGTTTTCTCCAACTTTCTTGAAAAAGAAGGACTCCAAGAATTTGATACAACTTTCTTATCAGATGTTTCTACTACTCTATTTGTCGAAAAGTCTGATATTGAAAAACTTGGTCAGGAACTAACCGAATTCTATCAGGGGAAAGTTAATTATGAAAAATCTGGAAAGAAAATCGTTGAAATTCCTATCTGATAGTTAAACGTTATCACAGTGATAAAGAAGATGTATTTTACAAGTTGAGCCTACCGTCGTATACTTAAAACCATCAATCAAAGATTAAGAGGATTTTAAATATGACAATTTACAACTCAATCACTGAACTTGTTGGAAAAACACCTGTTATTAAACTTAACTCTATTGTTCCAGAAGGATCAGCAGATGTTTACGTTAAACTCGAAGCCTTTAACCCTGGTTCTTCAGTAAAAGACCGTATTGCTCTTCGTATGATTGAAGATGCTGAAAAAGCTGGTACTATTAAACCTGGTGATACCATTGTTGAACCAACTTCAGGTAACACTGGTATTGGTCTCGCTTGGGTTGGTGCTGCTAAAGGCTATAAAGTTGTTATCGTAATGCCTGACACAATGAGTGTTGAACGTCGTAAAATCATCCAAGCTTATGGAGCTGAACTTGTATTGACTCCTGGTAGCGAAGGAATGAAAGGTGCGATTGCTAAAGCTAAAGAAGTTGCTGCTGAACGCAACGGTTGGGTACCACTTCAATTTGCCAACCCATCAAACCCAGCTGTCCACGCGGCTACAACTGGTCAAGAAATCCTTGAAGATTTTGGTGCAGAAGGTTTGGATGCTTTTGTTGCTGGTATCGGTACTGGTGGTACTATTTCAGGTGTTTCAAAAACCCTTAAGGCTGCTAATCCAAATATCAAGGTTTATGGTATTGAAGCTGACGAATCTGCCGTCTTGAATGGTGATAAACCAGGACCACACAAAATTCAAGGTATCTCAACTGGTTTCATTCCTGACACATTGGATACAAAATCATATGACAGTGTTGTGCGTATTCCTTCTGATGAAGCTATCGCAACATCACGTACATTGGGGAGCCAAGAAGGTTTCCTAGCTGGTATCTCATCAGGTGCTGCTATTGCTGCCGCCCTAAAGGTTGCTGCTGAGCTTGGCGAAGGCAAAAAAGTCTTGACACTCTTGCCTGACAACGGTGAACGCTACCTCTCTACAACACTTTACGATTTTCAAGACTAACAATAAAAAAGGAGCTGGAACATAATGTTCTAGCCTCTTTTTATTGTATAAAGTTCAAGCCTGTAGTTCACTAGTTACTAGAAAAAGCAAGGATTATAATCTCATTTCCACTGAACTATTCCTACAAACTATCTATTTTTTAGGATAACTAAAGTCTTAAGAATTTAGTTTGTTTTATCCTTTTATTAGTCTAACTCTTTTGCTTCTGTTTCTACAATTTCAGTAACTGTAAATCCTGCTTCTACAAAAACTTTCTTGAGTTTTTCAATTCCAACCTCTCCTTCAACTTGGAGTTCGACACGAAGTACGGTGTCATTTTTAGGTGCAACAATTGTACGTTCGATGTTGAGATTCTCACTAGCGATAAGGTTCGCAATTTTTTCCAAAACACGTGGAGTATCAGGAACTTCCAACCCAATACGAATTCCCGCTTGACCATAACCAGAAATTTCCAAGAAAGCACGAAAGACATCTTTATCTGTGATAATTCCTGAAATTTGGTCATTGTCCACAACTGGAAGGACTCCAACCTTATTTTGAAGCATGATATAGATTGCATCCTCAAGGCTAGCATATTTGGAAACTGTAAGGACATTCTTAATCATGATATCTCCTACCTTTGTCTTATTAAGGAGATAGTTCATTTCATAAATTGACAAGCTTGTTGCTTTTGATGGTGAAGCCTCCGCCATTGTACCTTCTGTAATAAGCCCAACAAGTTTATCGTGTTCAATTACCGGCAAACGGCGCAACCCTTTATCACGCATAATATCTGCAGCTGCTGCAACTGTTGTTTCTGGTGAGACATAAACCACACGTTTCGTCATAAAATCTTTTACTGCCATGTTTCATTTTCCTCCGAATGATTTCTTACTTGTATTATACCACACTAATTGTAACCGATTGCAATATTTTGCTGAAAAATTAGTATTTTACAATCAGTATGAGACGATAGAAAAACGCCCTCGGGCGCTTTTTCTTATCCTCCAAGATAGGCTTTACGAACTTCATCTGATGCAAGAAGTTCTTCACCAGTACCTGAAAGAACCACTTTACCAGTTTCAAGAACATAACCACGGTCCGCAATTGACAAAGCCTTATTGGCATTTTGTTCAATCAAAAGAACTGTAGTCCCTTGTGCCTTAATATCTTCAATAATATCAAAAATTTCCTGAATAAAGATTGGAGCAAGTCCCATTGAAGGCTCATCCAAAAGCAAAAGTTTTGGACGACTCATAAGGGCACGACCCATTGCAAGCATTTGTTGTTCACCACCAGAAAGTGTCGCTGCATCCTGATTCTTACGTTCTTCTAGGCGTGGGAAACGTTGGAAGACTTTTTTCAAGAGAGCTGCGTTCTCTTCTTTATTTGTATGAAGGAAAGCTCCCATTTCAAGATTTTCCATTACGGTTAATCCTGCAAATACATGACGTCCCTCAGGTACTTGAGCTAAACCTTCAGCAACAATCTTACGTGCAGGTGTTTTGTGGATCTCATTTCCGAGATAAGAAATGGTTCCCTCAGTTGGACGAACAAGACCTGAGATTGTACGGAGAATTGATGTTTTACCTGCACCGTTAGCACCGATAAGAGTTACAACTTCACCTTCATTAACTTCAAAGCTAACATTTTTAACAGCTTCAATAGATCCATATTTAATTGAGAGATTTTCAACTTTCAACATAGCCATTATGCTTCACCTCCCAAGTAAGCTTCAATAACGCGTTTGTTATTCTTAATTTCATCAGGTGTTCCTTCTGCAATCAAGCGTCCGTATTCCAAAACATAGATACGCTCAGTAACATCCATGACCAAACTCATATCATGTTCAATCAAGATGATTGTAATACCAAAGTCTTTTTGAATTTGACGAATATGAGCAGTCAATTCAGCTGTTTCTTGTGGATTCATACCCGCAGCTGGTTCATCAAGGAAAAGAATTTTTGGTTCTGTTGCAAGTGCACGAACAATTTCCAAATGACGTTGTTGCCCGTAAGCTAAGTTTTTCGCAAGCGTATCTGCCTCACCATCCAAGTTGAAGATAGCCAAGAGTTCCATAGCTTTTGCTTTTAACTCTTCTTCACTTGAGTAGTACTTAGGCAAACGCAAAAGAGATGCAAAGAAATTTGAAGGTTGCTTATTTGA
Source organism: Streptococcus sp. HMSC072D03 (assembly GCF_001812855.1). Lineage (NCBI taxonomy): Bacteria > Bacillati > Bacillota > Bacilli > Lactobacillales > Streptococcaceae > Streptococcus > Streptococcus sp. HMSC072D03. The sequence goes on along the minus strand of NZ_KV810690.1, from coordinate 61,309 downwards.
CAAACCAACAAGAACATTTTCAAGCACAGTCATGTCTTTGAAAAGACGGATATTTTGGAAAGTACGTGACAAACCGAGTGAAGCGATTTTATAAGGTGCTTTACCGTTTAGGACTGTACCATCAAGTGTAACAGTCCCTTCACTTGGCTCATAGACACCTGTCAAAAGGTTGAACAAGGTTGTTTTACCAGCACCATTTGGTCCGATAAGCCCAACCAACTCACCTTCATTGAGTTCCATTGAAACATCACCAACGGCAGTCAAACCACCGAAGTTTTTAGTTAGATTTTTAACTTCAAGAAGTGCCATTTTTATTTGCCCTCCTTAGATTTATTGAAGAATTTTGAGAGATAGAGTTCTTTTGTTCCAAGAAGTCCACCTGGACGGAAGAGCATTACAAGAATCAAAGCCAAGGCGTAAATAATCATACGAAGGTTTGAAACGTTTTGGAGGAACATGTTGATAATACCAAGAACAACAGCAGCAATAATAGTACCTGTGATAGATCCAAGACCACCAAGAACGGCAATGATAAGGTAATCAATTGATTTCATGATAGTGAAATCTTTTGGCACAACTGTACCGATGTAGCTGACATAAAGTGAACCAGCAATCGCTGAAATCATGGCACCAATAACAAAGATAAGAACCTTCATTTTTGTGACATTAACACCCATTGACTCAGCAGCAATTTCATCTTCACGAAGAGTGATTGCTTGACGTCCAGTTGCTGAACGCAAGAAGTTAAGTACCAAAATTGTAATGATTACCACAAAGAAATAAATTACAGGCCAACTTGTATAAGGAAGGATACCTGTCAAACCAGCAGCACCATTAGTCAATTCACCACCATTAACGATAATGATACGGATGATTTCAGCCATACCAAGAGTTGCAATGGCAAGGTAGTCCCCTTTCAAACGAAGGGTAGGTAGACCAAAGATAAGGGCAACAATAGCTGCGATGATGACACCGACAACCATTGAGAGGTAGAAACCGTCATATGTTGGCATCATACCAGTAATGATAGCTGATGAATAGGCACCAATTGCCATGAAACCAGCTTGTCCAAGTGTAAATTGCCCTGAGAAACCAAGAACCAGATTAGTACCAAGTCCCATAAGGATTGAGATCCCAATTCCCATTAAGATTTGGATGTAGTAAAGGTTCATGATACCTGAAAGTTCAAGACCTTTCAAGATAAGGAAGAGCCCAATGATAAGACCAAACCAAATAAGGTTTACTTTTAGATTTTTCTTCATGTCTTACACCTTCTCTTTCACATTTTTACCGAGGATACCCGCTGGGCGAACCAAAAGGATAACGATCAAGACACCATAAACGATGGCATCACGGTAACTTGACAAACCAATTGCAGTTGATAATGTCTCCAAAATACCGATAACAAATCCACCAAGTGCTGCACCAGGGATAATACCGATACCACCAAGAACGGCAGCAACAAAGGCTTTAATACCTGGTGTCATACCCATAAGAGGTTCGATAGAGTTATAGTAAAGACCAATAAGGACACCCGCTGCCCCTGCTAGTGATGATCCAAGAGCAAAAGTGAAGCTGATAGTGTTATTAACATTAATACCCATCAATTCAGCTGCATCACTGTCTACAGATACGGCACGCATAGCTTTACCCATCTTAGTCTTTTTAACAATCAATTGAAGAGCAACCATAAGGACAAGGGCAACTACCAAGATAAGCAATTGCACATTTGTTACAGAGATTGATCCAAGATGATAAGTCTTAATTGCAATCTTTTGAGGGAATGAACGTGTATCTGCACCTACAAAGAGAACCATGATGTACTCAAGGAAGAATGAGACACCGATAGCCGTAATCAAGGCAGAAATACGTGTCGAATTACGGAGTGGGCGATAAGCCAAGAACTCAATGACAACCCCTAAAATCGCACAGACAAGCATAGCAAAGACAAGGGCAACCCAGAAATTCATTCCAAGGCTATTAATCGCATAGTAACCAACGAAGGCACCCATCATATAGATGTCTCCATGGGCAAAGTTAATCAATTTGATAATCCCATAAACCATGGTATATCCAAGGGCAAGTAAGGCATAGATACTACCCAAGATGATACCATTGACTAGTTGTTGGGGAAGTTGTTCAAAAAACATATTTAACCAAACTTTCTAGTTCATTTTTAGTATAGATAACAGATTATTTTTCAATTTCAACGGCTTCCGCTGAAACCTCTTCACCATTATCTCTTTTAACCATAAGAGCTGCTTTAATAGGGTTATGATCCTTATCAATCGTCATTTTACCTGTAACCCCGACAAAGTTTTTCAAATGTGCTAAGTTATCAGCAATATCAACTGATGTTTTCGCATCTTTTGATGCTTCTGCAATCATATAAACAGAATCGTAAGCTAGAGCAGCAAACATATTTGGGTCAGTGTTGTAAGCTTTCTTATATGCTTCGATGAATCCTGATGCCTTGTCAGAAAGGGCAACATTTGTTGAATATCCTGATACATAGTAGACGTTTGAAGCATTCTTTTTACCTGCAAGCTCAGTAAATTTCGCATCACTGAATCCGTCAGGTCCAAGGATTGGTTTATCAATTCCAAGGTCACGTGCTTGTTTTGTAATAATACCAGTCTCAGTATAGTAACCTGGCATTACAATAGCATCATAATCAAGGTCTTTAAATTTAGTCAAGGCTGACTGATAGTCCTTGTCCCCTGAAGCAAAGGTAGCTTCAGTAACGATTTGACCTTTATATTCACGCTTAAATTCATCCGCAATACCTTTGGCATAATCTGAAGCATTATCATAGTAGAGAACTACTTTCTTAGCATTCAAATTATTGTAAGAATAAGCTGCCAAAACTTTACCTTGGTAACTATCCTTGAAGGTTGTACGGAAAACGAATTTCTTCGTACCATTAGCATCTACCGTAAGGTCATCCTGCGTACCTGAAGGTGTCAGCAAAGGAACCCCTGTTTTTTGTGATACGAGGCTAGCCGCAGCAACAGCACCTGATGTCGCTGGACCAACGATAGCATTTACATTATTCTGAATAGCCAAGTTCGTTGAAGATGTTGAAGCTTCAGCATTTTCAGATTTATTATCTTTTGTGACAAGCTCAAGCTTTTTGCCATCGACGCCACCAGCTTTGTTAATTTCGTCAACAGCCAACTTAATACCATTCTGCTCCGCCTTACCATAGGCTGCAACGGCACCTGTCAACTCCATGTTAACACCAATTTTGATTGTATCGCCAATCTTAGTACCATTGGCATTAGCAGTCACATCTGGTGACTTGCCACAGGCAACCAAGAAAACGGAAGCAAAAAAGGCTAACACAATAAGTGTGATCTTTTTAGACATAAGATTTCTCCTTAATATTTTCTTAAAAAAGTCCATCTTATAGCTTACAGAATTATCAGACAATTGTCAACTACACAAAACTAAGCTTTAGCGACAGTAATCGTTTCCATTACTTTAAGAATAACTCTTTAAAAAGAAAAAAACTTTTCTCTCATTAAAGAGAAAAGTTCTTAAACGGTTCAGGGACTGAGGTGTCGTAACGTTCCAGACTACCTACAAAGTCCATATCAATATCAGAATAGTAGGAAGGCAGAACTTTTTTCACTGCTTTCATTCCATCGAGCTCTTTCAAAATATCCTCGACCTTGTCCTCATCTACATAAAGGTGCACATAACGCATCTTATAAGAATGGTAGACAACATCTCCAAACTTGGCAATTTTACGTAAGTCTCTATTGTAATATAAATAAACAATAATGCCTTGACGCTTAATCATGACTCATCTTCTCCTTTATGTTAGTGTCTCCCTTTTTATGATGTGGTTTATGAGGGGCAAGAGGTAGGCCAGTATCAATAAAAATCTGGTCTGAAACGGCTTGGGCAATCTCCTCACCAAGATTGGCTAAAATAGTCTGTAAATCGAACTCTGCCTGACGATAGCCAATAACCACCTCGTTTAAATCAATTTGGCGCTTCATTCGCAAAACCTGACGTTTCAACTCTCTCACATCTGGTCTAAAAGCCTCATACGCCTTAGCAGCATCATAGCTATCTTTTAATTCTTGAAATGCAAAGAGTTGCTCTTGAAGTCCTCTGTCATTTTCGAATTTCTGGCGTTTCAAACGATAATTCTCTACCTCAGGTAGCTTTAGAAAATACGAAACAAGACACTCTATAGCTTGATCAATCACAAGCAACTCCTCATTGATTATTAACATGTTTTCTATTATAACACAAAAAGCCAGATGAAACGGTCCTTATACAACCGATTTGCATCTGACTTTTGTTTAAGACAAGCTCAGTTTATTTTAATTGGTTATTAGCCATGATTTCATCGATGAAACCATATTCAAGCGTTTCTTGAGCACTCATCCAATTGTCACGTTCAGCGTCTACATGAACTTTTTCAATTGGTTGTCCAGAATTATCTGCCAAGATTTGCTCCAAATTATTACGTGTCTTGAGCAAGTGTTCAGCTGCGATAGCCATGTCTGTTTGTTGCGTACCGCCACCAGTACCGCCCATTGGTTGGTGAATCATGTACTCTGCATTTGGCAACATGAAACGTTTACCTTTGGTACCGCTGGAAGCGATAACTGTTCCCATAGATGCTGCCATCCCCATAACGATAGTCTGAACATCAGACTTGATGAAGTTCATTGTATCAACAATGGCAAGACCAGCCGAAACGGATCCACCTGGTGTATTAACATAAAGATAGATATCTTTTGTATTGTCTTGAGCATCCAAAAACAAGAGTTGGGCAATAATTGAGTTTGCCATATTATCTTCAACAGGACCTGTTAACATGATGATACGATCCTTGAGCAAACGTGAGTAAATATCATAAGAACGCTCACCGCGTGATGTTTGTTCAATTACTACAGGAATCATATGAATCCTCCTTTTAATATTGTCTTGATGCTATTATATGATTTTAGTCAAATTAGGTCAAATAAAAAACATCATTCTTAGCACTCTTTTGGAAAGAGTGCTAACCCCCCCCTAAAATAATTTCACTTTAAACTTATTAATCTAGTAAAAAAAGGGAAATTTTCCCTTTTCAACTTATTTTGTACCAAAGAGACGGTCACCTGCATCTCCAAGACCTGGAACAATATAACCGTTTTCATTAAGTTTCTCATCCAAAGATGCTGTGTAGATATCGATATCTGGGTGAGCATCTTGCAATTTTTTGACACCTTCTGGTGCTGCAACCAAGCAAACAAACTTGATATTAGCAGCGCCACGTTTTTTAAGTGAGTCTACTGCCAAGATTGCTGAACCACCAGTCGCAAGCATTGGGTCTACTACAAAGATCTGACGTTGATCAATGTCTTCTGGTAATTTAACCAAGTACTCAACCGGCTCAAGAGTTTCCTCATCACGATACATACCAATATGACCAACTTTAGCTGCTGGTACAAGGCTAAGAAAACCATCGACCATACCAATACCCGCACGAAGGATTGGAACAATCGCTAATTTCTTACCAGAAAGTTGTTTTTGTACTGTTTTGGTAATTGGTGTTTGAATTTCAACCTCTTCGAGAGGAAGGTCACGAGATACTTCGTAACCCATAAGCATAGCAATTTCATTAACTAGCTCACGGAAGTCCTTAGTAGAAGTATCCTCACGACGGAGGATTGAAAGTTTATGTTGAATCAGTGGATGTGAAATAACTTGAAATTTACCCATAATAGTTTCTTCCTTTGCTTTATACTCACTCCATTATATCAAAAAGGCAAAAAAAACGCTTGCTTTTCTGCAAACGTTTTTGAAAAGGATTATTTTTTAGGTAAATGAATCTTTCCTGTGACCAAACCATAGCCAAGAAGAGCTAGACTAGCAATTGCTGCAAAGATAGTCGCCAAGATTGAAAGAATGTTGCTGTTTGAACCTTCTGAATCACTTGGTGTCTTAGGAGTCGTAGCAAGTTTGGCAGCAACTTTAGTATTGTTGCCTTTACTTGACTCATCAGACTTAGTTACTTCATTAGCTTTATCAACTCCGTGAGACTGAACTTTTTCTTCAGACTTAACTGGTTTTGGAGCTTCTGTTTCAGTCACAGACTCTTCTTTAACAGTATTCGTTGGAACAGTTGGTCCAGTTGCTACAATAGTCTTTGGTACTGGTGTCGCAATCTCTGCGACTTGAGCTACTGGACGACGATCACCCACAGAATCTCCTGTCGAAGGTTTCACAGGGACCGCTACATGATGATCATTTGAAGAATTGTTATCATTAGAGTGGTCTCCATAATATGGGAAAGGAGTACGAGCTGGAGAATCCGGATTCGTAGGATTTGTTGGTTTATCTTCTTTATCAGCTGATGGTTGATTATTGTCCGCTGGTTTAGAAGTGCCTGGTTTATTAGTCTTATCATCAACAGAATGGTTACCTTCTGTTGGACTTACTGGTGTTTCTGGCTTATCTGCCTTCTTGTCTTTACCATCTTTAACAGTTACAGTCAAGACACCGTGAGCTTCAGAAACGCCTGTTGAACCATCAACTGTAGGATAAGTATGTGGTTTAAGACCATAACCCGATACCGCATAATAATCTACATTAAAGTCCTCGTTTGGCAATTTAGCACTGTTTTGATCGCCTACGTGTACCAAGCTTTCACTAGATTTATCCCAAATCCAGTCACCTTGATTCGTCATCTTAGGAAGAACTTCTGTAGTATCATCTGCATTCATCTTGATAAGGAAGCTTGGAGCCCATGTTGATTTATTCTCAGCACCGGCAATTCCACCACGGTTAGTCATGTAAGAAGTTACCAAAAGAGTATCTGATGAGCCTTCAACAGGAACCGCATAGTAAGAATAGGTAGATGTACGCCAGTCAGCTGGTACAGAGGCTGTCAAGACCACACCTGAGCCATTAAGTGGACGATATTTTCCTCGGAGGCTGTCTGATACGAATCCAAGCATGACAACGTCATCACCGACAGCTTCACGCGCTGCTACAGTACCTTCAGCATCCGTAGATTTGTTGATACGTGAAGCAGTGAAGAGGTAATACTTGCCACCCATCTTAACAACACTTGGACGTTCTACTTCATCAGTAACCATGTGGCTAGTGACAAGCGGTGTGTAAAGTTCAGCTACAGATGGATTTTTCTCATTATCATCAAGTTTCAAGATACCGATAGAACCATTTGCCCATGATGCAAGGTTGTAAAGGTGTTTATTATTAACAATATTGAGGAATGACTTAAGGTTAAAGGCGTCATCTCCTCCATAGTTTGACCATTTGTAAATTTGTTTTTCGCCTTGGTAGTTTTCGTCACCTGTATTTGATTCAAAAATAAGGTAACGGCTACCGTTATCTTCAATGATGTGTGGGTCACGAAGACAGTAGTTATCCGTACGGTCTGGATTACCATCATGGTTATGGTCATCATCAAAAGTACTCATAAATTTAGGATAGCTTTGATAGTGATAATTATCTCCACCAAAGAGAATGTGGTCATTTTCAACTGACTTGATAACAACTTCGTCGTTTTCAACAGCCAAGTTAAGTGTAGCACTAGCCAATTGTTGCCAGTTTAATTTACCACCACTAGTATCATTCTTAGTGTAATAAAGTTGGATACTACCATCAGAGTTAACAGTCGCTGAACCTGACCATTGTTGGTCATCTTCAAGGGCATTGTAACCAAAGATTGGACCCGCATTTTTCCAATGAGTAAAGTCATTATCCCCATATTTACTATAGAGCAAGTAAATGTGGTTTGAGTTTTTATTTGGTGCACCGGCCATTGAAATGACTAACTGGTAACCGTTCCAGTTACTTACTACACCTGACTCAGCATCTTGGACTGGCCAAGAATCCCAAACGTCGATTTCTTCTTTTTTCATCGTTTGGGCATCAACAGTGTTGAAGGCAGGCATATTGATGATTGTATCTGCTTTAAAGTAAGGAACTGCCAATTTGCTGTCTTGCTTCAAGAAGCTAGCAACGATATCTTTCAAGTTACGGTAAGTCAAGCTAGTACCTGTACCCTTGATAGCATCATCACTAAAGTCAACTTTATTAAGTGCTTTAATTTCTTCCTCAGTCAAGGCAACGATTTGATCTGAGGTCATATTCTCTTCAACAATAGACTTGATACGACCATTAAGTTTACTAAGGTTGGCATTAGCCGCGCTGTTTTCAGAAACTTTAAGGTCTACTTCAGTGTGTGTATCAGCTGCTTCTGAGCTTGCTGTTGAAGTTGGTGCTTCTACTGCAGCCTCTGATGTATGAGCCGGAGCAGAAACTGCAGCAACAGTCGCTGAAGGTGTTGTTGCATCTGATGAAGATGTCACTACTGTGCTAGACGCCTTTTCTTCAACTACTGATGGAGTTGTGTTGCTTGGTTGTGTCTCTGTAACTGGTTTAGTTGCAACCTCTGAATGTGCAACTGAAGATTCAACTGCTTCTGAAGTTGCCACACTTGTTGCTGTTTCACTGGCTACCGTTAGAGATGCTGTGCTTGTTTCTGGTGTTGCTGTCGCAGTAGCTACCGCTGGTGCTGTTTCTGTAACTTGATCAGCTTTTACCTGAGTGGCACCCAAAAACGCCAAGGTACCAACGAGTGCTGATGTTGCCCCTACTGTGGCTACCTTACGGATGCTATAACGCATCTTTTTGCACTCTGCTTGCTTTGGTGCTACTGTATTTGACTGTGAATTAACTGTAATATCCATATAAACTCTCCTTTTAGGTTTTTACATGTTCCATTCTATCATTTTTTTATCTAAATTCCAATCTTTTTTTAATGACAAATTGATATTTTTTGTAAAAAACTATTTTTTTGTTAAAATAATAACTATAAAAACATGCAATTTAATCAGGAAATATTACTATATGGAATCAAAATATCCTTCTCTAATTTTTATTATTGCTTTTTTAATCTTATTTTTTGTTTTTATAATGAAAAATGAGAACGTTAACAATCCTTCTCCAAAAACAAATAAGGCTTCTGTGAGTCAAACCTTTCATCTAGCATCTCATAAAGGATGGTCTAACGACCTACAGACTATCGTATGGAATCAAGAAAAAAATTACTATGATATCTATTTTCTACACTCTGTGGATGGGGCTACTGATCCTTTTGGACCCAACGGTCAAGATTGGACACATACAACGACTAAAGATTTTATCACCTATAGTAAACAAGAGACTGCTATACCATCAAAGGGTGGCGACTCTAAAGAAGGATGGCATTCTGCTTGGACAGGTAGTGTAGTCACAGATAGTCAGGGGATTTCTGATATCCAAAACGAAGAACCTGTCGCCTATTTTACTGGACTCACGGATGATGGAAGCCAAGCAATCTATGCTAGTGCATCAAATGACAAGGGAGCTAGCTTTACTAATGCCTTAAAAGATGGTAAACCTTTATTGACAAAGGAACAATCCTATAACGGTAAAGACTTCCGCGATCCTTATGTCTTCCACTTCAAAGACAAATTACTCATGTATGTCGCTGAAGGTGACGCACTAGGTGTTTATCAATCTCAAGATGGCATCAACTGGAACAAAGCAGATAGCAAGGGAGTCTCCAAAATCCTACCCGAAACATTTTTTAAGGGTCGTAAGTGGCAGGACAATGCTCCTATCGAGTGTCCCGTTCTCAAAACAATGACAACAACCGACGGTCAGGACAAGCAAGTTCTCTTTTTTGGAGCTAAGGATACAGCTTCAGGCGAAACAACTGGAACCTACTATACTGTAGGGCATTTAGATGGTAACGGCTTATTTATTGCAGATACAGAAACAAAACGCTTAGATCAAGGCTCAGACTATTATGGCGCTAACTTCACTGGAAGCGATCGAATTGAAGAAAGCAATCATAACCTTATCAGTCTTGGCTGGGTTGGTAATTGGAATTACTTCACGTCAGGCATTCACAGTGACCAAGAGCCCAAGAGTGATTTTCTAAAAACTATCGGTTTTTACGCTACACCCAGACAGCTACAGCTAGATAAGAACAATATTATTCAGTCCACTCCCCTTTATAAGAATGAACAATTAACCCTCAAAAATCAAAATGGCAACATTTCAAGTCAAAGACCACTCACTAGTGACAATAGAAAACCTTGGATTGATAAAAGTCACAATCAAAATGCTAATGGCCTTCTTGATCTTGCTGGAAAAAATAGTGCAGGGTATTACCAACTGCATTTTTCAAATATTAAGAAAGAAGGAGGCTATATCTACATTGATATCTGGCAAGGCTCTGATTACGTTAAAATCGCCTACCAAATAACAAGTGGTACCTATCAGGTCTCTGCCTATGCTGCCGAACTGAATAACAGCATGGATGGTAGTCAAACTGCCTCTTCTTACTATTACGATGGACTCTTGGGTAACGGTCAAGGTTATAAAGCTGACAGTCACTATAAGGAAACTGATAATATCACTATAACGCTTATTACAGACAATCGTAGCTTGGAAATCTTCTTTCCCAATGGCCAAACCTACACTCTAGCCAGATTTAATACCTCTGGCAAGCAGGATGTCAAAGTTTTCTCCACTCAGAAAGATCTTCTATTAAACTTGAAAATTTACGATGTACACTCATAACAATAATAAAAGTGATGCTGTTCGCATCACTTTTATTATTTTCCAAAGACAGAAACGAGACGTTTAACTCCCTCTGCAACAACTGTAGTTGGCGTAGCTACGTTAAAGCGGAAATGTTTTTCTCCTTCGGAACCAAAAGTAATACCGTCATTTAGCACTACCTTGGCTTCTTCTTTAAGTAAACGTCCAAGTTCATTATGGTCTTGATCATAGGCTGAAAAATCAAGCCAAACCAAGTAAGTTCCCTCAGGTTTCATGACCTTGATATTGGTCTTTTCACTAAGTTCTTTGGTTAAAAGGTCAATATTAGTTTCAAAGACAGTTTTCAATTCCTCTATCCAAGGTTTCCCATAGGTCAGAGCTGCTTGAGTTGTAATCAAACCAATGGTTGGAATTTCATGTTGATTATTTGCCAATTGCTTTTGTTTAAAAGCTTTACGTAAGTCTTCATTTTCAATGATAGTAAAACTGTTTTTGGTACCAGCAATATTAAAGGTTTTAGTAGCCGAACTAAGCACCAAGGTAAAGTCCTTGTAAGCATCTGAAATGGTATTCATAGAGATGTGCTTATTCCCATATAGGGCTAAGTCTTGGTGGATTTCATCAGATACCAAGAGAACACCATGTTTCTGACACAAATCTGCTACCTTGGTCAATTCTTCTTTAGTCCAGACACGCCCACCTGGGTTATGTGGGCTACAGAAAACATAAAGTTTAACATCATTCTCGACGATATCACGTTCCAATTGTTCAAAATCAATTTCGAAATGGCCATTAACCTTAACAAGACTATTTTCAATCAACCGACGATTATTCAAACGGACCGAACGAGCAAAAGGTGGATAAACTGGTGTGTTGATGAGAACAGCATCTCCTTCTTTGGTAAAGGCTTGAATAGCTGTTGAAATGGCTGGAACAACACCTTCAATGAGAACAATACTCTCTTTATCAACGACGTAACCGTGTTGATTTTTTTCCCAATTAATGATGGACTGATAAAGCTCTTCACTTGGATAAGGATAACCAAAAATATGTGTCTCAGCATAGTTGATAACTGCATCCCTAATCTCAGGAACAGGTAGGAAGTCCATATCGGCAACCCAAAGCTCAAGTAGTTCTGGATTACTTTCGGCTTCGTGCCATTTCATGGTATTTTGATCCAAGCGATTTGGTTGTGTTGTAAAATCATAACGTGTCATAGATAACTCCTTAAAGACTAAGGGCATTTTCCAAGTCAGCAATCAAATCTTGTGCTGCTTCAATACCAATTGAAAGACGAAGCAAGTCGTCTGTCAAACCATAGGAAGCACGCACATCACTTGGAATATCTGCGTGGGTTTGTGTCGTTGGGTAGGTAATCAAGCTTTCGACACCACCTAGACTCTCCGCAAAGGTAAAGACCTTTAGGGAATTGATAATGGTAGGAATCTTGTCTTGATTAGCCACTTTGAAGGAAATCATACCACCCTTACCTGGATAGAGGACTTCCTTAACAACTGGTGACTTTTCTAAGAAAGCTACAACTTCTTGAGCATTAGCTGTTGATGCCTCCATACGAAGTTTTAAGGTCTTAAGACCACGCATAAGCATATAGCTATCAAATGGTGACAAGGTAGGACCAGTAGTATTGAGGTTATAATAAAGTTTATCGTAGAATTCTTGGTTACTAGTCACAACAACACCAGCCAAAACATCATTATGTCCTGATAGGTATTTAGTAGCTGAATGGACAACGATATCAGCACCTTGAGTAATCGGGGTTTGATAGATTGGGCTATAGAAAGTATTATCAACAATAACCACCGCACCCTTGTCATGAGCAATTTTTGCCACTTTTTCAATATCAAACTCAATCATGAGTGGGTTTGTCGGTGTTTCGATGTAGACAATATCGGTATCTTCTGTAATAGCCGCAATCATCTCATCTTCTGTATTTGTGTATTCAAAAAAGAAACGACCTTCTTTTTCCTTGTCATTAAACCAACGGAAAGAACCTCCGTAAAGGTCACGCGCAGCTACAACCTTACTGCCTACTGGGAAAATTTCAAAGGCCAAAACAATGGCGCTCATCCCTGAACTTGTCGCAATAGCATAATCTGCTTTTTCAATAGCTGCAAGTGTTTTTTCCACTGTTGCGCGTGTTGGATTTTTAGTTCGTGTATAGTCAAAACCAGTAGAATGGCCAAATTCTGGATGTTGGTAAGTTGTTGAAAAATGAATTGGTGAAGCCAAGGCTCCTGTTGCTTCATCCGAATTGATTCCTGCGTGTGCCAAAATGGTTTCTAATTGATATTCTTGTGTCATAATGCGCCCTTTCTACATGGTAAAGTGGATATACTCCATATCTATGACCTCTATTTTATCACTATTTTCTGAAAATAATGGTAAGTTCATCATACGGATTCTTGATAGTTAGTTATAGTTTATTTCTATAACCTAAAAAGACAGATAGATACTGACTCTAATTTAAAATAAGCCCAATTTTTGAGATTGTCAAAAGTAGGTTTTCAAGCATCAAAAAGTGCCTGAAACATCATAGTTTCAAGCACTAAGAAATGATTTAAAAGTCTCGCTGCAATCCGAAGTAAGCTACTGACTTACTTTTTATCAAATAAGCGATATCTGATTTCTTCCAAAGCCATAATAACAAACGGACAAGCAAGTAAATAGAGCCAATCATCAAGTCCAATAGGTGCAGTGTTAAATAACGTGTGGAAGAAAGGCACGTAAGACAGGAGGATAAAGAGGACAATTTCTAAAACAATCCCTAAGCTAATAATCCGATTAGCAAATGGTTTAACTTGGAATATAGACCCTCTACCTTTACGACTATTCATAGCCATACCAATTTGGGTAAAGATAATAGCACCTAAGGTCATAGTGGTTGCCTCTCGATAAAGAGGACCTGAGCTGGCCAAATGGTTTAAATTACCTTGATTAACCCAATAATTAAGGAAGAAAGCCCCCATAGCTAAGGCTGCTTCAATCAGTCCATACCAGACAAAAGCTTTAATCAATAATTGTCGATTGAGCAAGCGATCTGAAAGACGTCTTGGCGGTCTATCCATAACGCCCTCTTCAGGTGGTTCAACCCCCAATCCCAAAGCAGGTACCATATCTGTCCCCAAGTCAATAGCTAGGATTTGCATAACCGTTAAGGGAAGAGGTATGCGTCCCAAAGAGAACAAGAAGAAAGCAGAGGGTACGGCTTCTGGCGTGTTGGAATTAAAAATATAAGTCAGGAATTTTTGAATATTTCTATAAACTGCACGACCTTCTTCGACAGCATGAACAATAGAAGCAAAATGATCATCTGTTAAAATCATATCTGCGGATTCCTTGGCAACATCAGTTCCCGATATTCCCATAGCTACACCGATATCAGCTTTTTTAAGGGCAGGGGCATCATTAACACCATCACCAGTAACAGCGACAACTTCGCCAAGTTCTTGAAGGGCATTGACCACACGGTATTTTTGTTCAGGAGCCACACGAGCAAAAACGATTTCGCCTTTAAGAGCTTCTTTGAGCTGATCGTCATCCATACCAGCTAGTTCAAGACCTGAAACAACACGCGCATCGTCCCCTTGTACAATTCCGATTTTCTTGGCAATGCTAAGAGCTGTCAAACCATAATCACCTGTCACCATGATAATACGAATACTAGCTCTATGACATTTTTCAATGGCTTCACGCACACCCTGACGTGGCGGATCACTCATGGCAACCAAGCCTAGAAAGACCATATTGTCCTCCAAGGTCTGCATGCCCCATTTGTCTTCTCCAATATGCTCACTGTCTAAAGGTCTATAGGCCACAGCTAAAACACGTAAACCGTCTCGGGCAAACTGGTCGTTGGCCGCAAGGATAGCCTGACGCTCAGTAGCTGTCAATGATTTAATCATTCCTTGATTATCATAATAGTCTGAGCAAAGCTCCATCACTTCTTTGGGAGCACCTTTGGTGATAGAAATATGCTGACTGCCATCCGATCCTGACTCAAGCTTATGCACTGTTGTCATCCGTTTACGATCAGAATCAAAGGGGATTTCCTTGAGGCGAGGGGCCCAAGTATGATTGTTATTTAAATTAATTCCTGCTTTTTCGGCGAGAACATTAAGACAAGCCTCAGTTGGATCACCTAAAATTGTAAAATTGGGATTATCAGCACTAGGAGCCACAACTTGAGCATTACTAGCCAAATGAGAGAAGCGGACCAAACGATTAAGAAGCTCATTTTCTTCAAGAGAAATAGGTCGTCCTTCCTGCTCAATCTGTCCTTCTGATGCATAACCCAGCCCAGTTACCTCATAACTGTCTGACAAGGTCCACAAGTAGTTAACCGTCATGGCATTTTGCGTCAAAGTTCCTGTTTTATCTGAACAAATAACAGAAGTTGCTCCCAACGTCTCAACCGAAGACAGCTTCTTAACCAAAGCATGGTCCTTAGCCATGCGCTGAACGGCCATGGCTAAAGATAGAGTAACTGTGGGAAGAAGCCCCTCAGGAATAAAGGCCACAATCATCCCCAATGCAAAAATAAAGGCTTGAGACAAAGGCTGATGGACTAATAGAGTCGCTGCGACCATAAAGAAGAGACCTACAGACACCGCAATAACTGAAATCTGTTTAGTCAAATGGTCCAATTCCTTCTGAAGGGGACTCTTTTCCTGAGCAAGATTCTGTGTCAAATCCGCAATCTGTCCAAACTCAGTTTTCATCCCGATAGCAGATACTATAAAATGTCCAGAACCAGAAGAGACAGTAGTCCCTGCAAACACCATATTGTCATACTCTAACTCAGTCTTGTCAGGAGTCAAATCCGCTTGATCTGACTTATATATAGGATTAGACTCACCAGTGAGGGCAGACTGGTTAACCTGCAAATCTGTCACAGCGACCAAGCGTCCATCTGCAGAAATACGGTCCCCTTCTTCAATGAAAACCAAGTCACCTGGTACCAAGTCCTGAGCTAGAATCTTATCCTCCTTACCATCACGAAGAACTCGCGCATAGGATGGAAGAAGCTTGTTAAGAGCTGCCGTAGCCTGACTTGCCCTATATTCTTGAATAAAGCTAAAGAGACCATTAATAATGTTGACCAACCAGATTGCAATCCCCAACTCTAAACTATGAGAAAGCATAGCGATAAAGCCACCAACCCACAATAAGAGCGCCATAAGACTAGTAAAATGCCTGAAAAAGACCAACCAAATAGGCTCCTTTTTACTTTCCTTCAATTGGTTAGGGCCATACGTCGCCTGCCTCTCCTTAACCTCTTGTAAGCTCAAACCTTGAGGGCTTGTCTGCAAGACTTGGTAAACTTGTTCGGGAGGATAGGTCCCTAATTTTATATGTTCTTGTCTAGAATCAACCATAATCCTTTCCTCGATTCTAAATCATTAAAACGATTTCATTTTTTCACCCCTATTATACTCCTTTTTCAGAAAATGTTGAAAAGAAAAAACCAAGCCACTTGACTTGGTTTAGATTTTATTTAATATGTAATTTAGCACGCAGACTAGCAGCTCGGGCACCAAGCAATTGGTCAGCCATACGAGTTACAAGAGCAAGAACGCCATAGACACCGATTCCAAGGCCTCCTCCAATGACCAAGTAAATCACACTACCCATACGACTTGTTGGTGACAGTACAAACTGGAACAACCAATAGAAGACCGCAACTGGAATAGCCATGAGCACTGTAAGGATACAGATGAGCAAGGCTTTTCTAAACACTGTCTTACGACTAAAGTGCGTAACAGTGTGGAGGTGATTATACATGAGAGCAATTGGAACACCTAAACCGATGGCTGTTGAAATAACCGGGCCAAGGGCTCCTAAGAAAATAATCAATGGCAGCTGTAGAATAGCCTTAACTAAAACCCCAATCGCAAAATAGTTGATGGCTTTACGGGTTTCAAAGATTGCCTGAAGCATTGGTGCTAAAACGCTATACAAGGCCAAGAAAATAACTTGAATCAGACTGGCTACAAAGAGCAAGTAGGCCTGACTATCTGGCGCACCATAAAAGACTGTATAAAGTGGTTTAGCTAAAATCACTGATCCTACAATGGCAGGAACAATAAAGAGCAAAAGCAACTGTAAGTTATTGATAATCAGTTTAGCCGCTCCCTTAAGATCTTTCTTAACCATATTTTCCGTCAAGAGTGGAATCCCAACCCCGGCAATAGAAAGAGCAACGGCAATCAAAATCATGGTAATCTTACTTGGGTTTGAAGACAAGTAAGCATAGAGAACCTGAAGTTGACTGTTACTATAGCTTGTAAACTTCTCCATAGTACGGATAAAGGTCCATTGATCAATCAGTTGGAAAAGCTGAATAGCAGATCCAGTGATAATAAAAGGGACAGCTTCCTTAAAGGTTTCAATAACAATTGCAGTTGGATTGATATCCGGATGAACAGCCTGCTTGCCAAAAAGACTCTTGAGTTTCCCCTCCTTCCAAAGGTAGAAGAAAAGCACCCCATAACTAGCCAACATACCGATGAAAGCGGCAAATGTCGATTGGACAACTGCTGTCACATAATCGCCTGTCCCAATTTTCATGATGAAGAAGGTCGCCAACAGCATCCAAATAACACGGATAATCTGTTCCGCAATCTGACTTAAGGCATATGGCTTCATATTGTTAAAGCCTTGGAAAAAGCCTCGTAAAACAGACATAGATGGGAAAATAACAACCGCCCAAGAAAGGCTACGCATGACGCGAACCAAATCCTCGTCTCCCCCAGAAAGGTAAGACATCCACGGCGAAGCAAAGTACATGAAAACGCCAAAGATCAGTCCGAGACCAATCATGTAATACAAGATACGCTTGAGTAAGAAGAAACTCGTCTCCATCTTTCCAAGTGTGTTGTATTTAGACACCTGTTTGGCAATTGCGACTGGAATACCCGCTGTTGAAATCAAGAGGAAAAGAGCATAAATATTATACCCTTGACCAAAGAGGGCATTGGCTTGGTCACCTTGTTTACCCATCCAAGCATACCAAGGAATAATGTAGAGTGCCCCCAATAGACGGCTGATAATATTGGATGCTGTCATCCATGCCGTCCCTCTTAACATCTGCTGCTGCTGTGTATCAGTTTTAGTTTCAGTCATAACTTTCTTTCTAGAGAATAAAATATAATCTAGTTTATTATAAACTTTTGGCTGTGACTTGTAAAACAAGAACATTAAGGCTAAAATAGGAACTATGATTACTATTGAACAAGTTCTAGAGGTTCTTAAAAAGGACCATAATTTTAGAGATATTATCGACCAAGACAACTACTACTATTCATGGACTGGGGTGACTTTTGATTATCTTTCTTATGATAGTCGTGATGTCACACCATCGTCCCTCTTCTTTGCCAAAGGGGCTGCCTTCAAGCCTGAATTTTTAGAGAATGCTGTCAAAGCTGGCTTGAGTTTCTACGTGGCTGAAAAAGATTATCAAGTGGGGATTCCTGCCATTATCGTATCAGATATTAAGCAGGCTATGAGTCTCGTTGCTCAGGCCTTCTACCAATACCCTCAAGACAAGCTTAAATTGCTGGCTTTTACCGGGACAAAAGGGAAAACAACAGCAGCCTACTTTGCCTTCAATATTCTCAAGCAAAGTCATAAACCTGCTATGCTTTCAACCATGAACACGACATTAGACGGAAAAAACTTCTTCAAGTCTACCTTAACAACACCTGAGAGTTTGGACCTTTTCCGTATGATGGCTGAAGCTGTTGCTAATGGCATGACCCATCTGATTATGGAAGTCTCAAGTCAAGCCTATCTGACTAAGCGTGTCTATGGATTGACTTTTGATGTAGGTGTCTTTCTTAACATCAGCCCAGACCATATTGGGCCTATTGAACACCCAACCTTTGAAGACTACTTCTACCATAAGCGTCTCCTCTTGGAAAACAGTCGAGTTGTTATCGTCAATAGCGGTATGGATCACTTTGCTTTTATCGCTGAGGAAGTTGCGGATAAAGAGCATGACTTCTATGGTAAAAACTCCGACAATGCTGTTAAACATGGCTCAGGTTTTAGCTTTAAGGCAAGTGGGAAATTAGCCGGTGACTATGATATCCAACTCATCGGTGACTTTAACCAGGACAATGCCATGGCTGCTGGTCTGGCCTGCCTACATCTCGGAGCTAGCCTTCAAGACATCAAGAAAGGAATCGCTCAAACTTCTGTTCCAGGGCGTATGGAGGTTCTAACCCAAACTAATGGGGCTAAGATATTTGTTGACTATGCTCACAATGGAGATAGCCTAGATAAGCTCTTACAAGTCGTAACTAGCCATCAAGATGGCCATATTAGCCTAATTCTAGGGGCTCCTGGAAATAAGGGTGAAAGTCGTCGTAAAGACTTTGGACATGTCCTCAATACCTACCCTGATGTTGATGTCATCCTAACAGCTGATGATCCTAACAAGGAAGATCCTCTTGCTATCTGTCAGGAAATTGCTAGCCACATCAGTCGCGAGGTTCGTATCATTGTCGATCGAGAGGAAGCAATCAAAACAGCAATGTCTGAGACTACAGACTCTAAAGACGCTGTGGTTATCGCTGGTAAAGGTGCTGATGCCTTCCAGATCGTAAATGGTAAACGTGATAACTATGCTGGCGATATTGAAGTCGCTAAGAAATATTTGTAAAGATTTAATTAAAAAGATTCAATGATGTATCATTGAACCTTTTTAATTCATCTCAATTTTACAATTAAAGCAACACTACCGATAACGTCTCAATTGAGGTGGTTCATAAGACTGGACAAAAGCTTCAATTTCTGAAAAATCATCTGTAAAGAGGAATTTTGCTGCTGTTTCAGCCTCCAAAAAATCATGAGCAACCATGGTATCTAACATCATTTTCATAGCATCATAATAGCCATTGAGATTGAAGAAAACACAGGGTTTGTCCAACTTACCGACTCGAGCAGCTGCAATAGCTTCAGAGATTTCTTCCAGTGTCCCTAGACCTCCTGGAAGGGCGATAAAGAGATCTCCTTGCACTAGCATAGCAGTCTTTCGTTCTGCCATAGTTTCTACTATTGTCATTGAGGTTAACCCCTCATAAGCTATCTCCCTATCTTTGAGGAATTGTGGCATAATGCCATGAGCCTGTCCACCATTTTCCAAAACCGTATCACCAAGAACTCCCATAAGTCCCATCTTACTGCCACCATAGACTAGGGTATGCCCATTTTTAGCAATCCACTGACCCAAGGCAATCGTTGCTTTCTTAAAGCTAGGATTATCACCCATATTAGCTCCCAAATAGACCGTTACTTTCATTGAAGTCCTCCTTTTTATTCTATTATAACGCAAAATTCCTGCCATAACTGACAGGAATTTTTTCTTAGTCTTTACGCTCCAAATTACGAAGCATTTCATCAATTTTATTACCGTATTCGATAGACTCATCCTTAATGAAGGTCAAATCTGGAATATTATACATGGTCAATTTTTTACCAAGTTCACGCTTGATTGTCCCAGTAGCCTTTTCAAGACCAGTTTGTGCTTTTTGGTTATCTGAGGCCAAGGTTGAATGAATGGTGTAAAAAATCTTAGCAGCTGACAAATCACCAAGCATCTGTACATCTGTGATAGTGACATCTTGCACACGTGGGTCACGAACTTTCTTTTGAAGAATTTCATTGACCTCACGTTTGATTTCCATACCAACACGGTCTACACGAAATGAATTTCCCATAGTCTTATCCTTTCTCTCTTATTATGATGGAACAAAAGCCAGGCCAGATGACCTAGCTTTGTCTCCTAAGTAAGCTTTCTTAAAAGCTAACAAAATTAACGTTTAATTTCTTCCATAATGTAAGCTTCGATAACGTCATCAACTTTAATATCGTTATAGTTTTCAATCATCAAACCACCCTCTTGAGCGTTTCCGACTTCTTTAACGTCATCTTTAAAGTGTTTCAAGCTTGCCAATTTACCATCAAAAATAACGACACCATCACGAATCACACGGGCACTTGAATCACGAGTGATTTTACCACTAGTAACCATGAACCCACCGATTGTTCCGACTTTAGAAACTTTGAAGGTTTCACGGATAATAGCTTCACCAATGACTTTTTCTTCAAATTCAGGATCAAGCATCCCTTTCATGGCATCTTCGATTTCTTCGATAACCTTGTAGATGATGCTGTGAAGACGAATTTCAACTTCATCAGTTTCCGCTTGTTGACGTGCTTGTGGTGTAGGACGAACGTTAAATCCGATAACAACAGCATCTGAAGCTTCCGCAAGAGTAATATCAGATTCGTTGATAGCACCTACTGCTGAGTGAACAACATTAACACGAACACCCTCAACATCAATCTTAAGAAGTGATGCTGCCAAGGCTTCAACAGAACCTTGTACGTCGGCCTTGATGATAACATTAACAGTCTTCAATTCACCAGCTTTAAGGGTATCAAAGAGGTTATCAAGACTAACACGATGTGTTTGTTGACGTTGTTTCATAAGGGCACGTTTGGCACGTTCTTCACCGGCTGCACGAGCTGCTTTTTCATCTTCATAAACGGCAAAATGGTCACCCGCCATAGGCGCTTCGTTCAAACCAGTAATTGAAACTGGTGTTGACGGTGCTGCAGTCTTAATACGACGACCAAGGTCATTGGTCATAGCACGGACACGTCCGAAGGTATTACCAACAACGATTGGGTCTTGAACATGCAAAGTACCTTGTTGAACAAGGAGGGTTGCAACCGCACCTTTACCTTTATCCAAACGCGCTTCAATAACGGTACCGATGGCACGAACTGTTGGGTCAGCTTTAAGTTCTTCCACTTCAGCCACAAGAAGAACTGTTTCAAGCAATTCTTCAATATTTTGACCAAACTTCGCTGAAATTTCAACGAATTCGCTATCCCCACCCCATGCAGTTGAGATAACGCCATGCTCTGCCAATTCACCGATTACACGCTCTGGGTTAGCACCTGGTTTATCAATCTTGTTAATCGCAACAATGATTGGAACACCAGCAGCCTTAGAGTGGTTGATGGCTTCAATAGTTTGTGGCATAACACCGTCATCCGCAGCGACAATCAAGATAGTAATATCTGTAACAGAAGCACCACGGGCACGCATAGATGTAAAGGCTGCGTGTCCTGGAGTATCAAGGAAGGTGATTTTCTTACCACCCTCTTCAATTTGGTAGGCACCAATATGCTGTGTGATTCCACCAGCTTCTCCAGTCGCAACACGTGAGTTACGAAGGGTATCAAGAAGGGTTGTTTTACCATGGTCAACGTGTCCCATGATAGTAACAACTGGTGCACGTTCTACCATAGCATCTTTATTGAGGTAGTCTTCGTCAACAAAGAAACGTTCGATATCAGCATTATCGACTTCTTCTTTCTTGGTTGCTTCAATGCCATAATCAACCATCAACAACTCAATAGTATCCCCATCAAGAGATTGGTTTTGAGTTGCCATAACACCCATCATGAAGAGTTTCTTAACGATTTCAGCTGGCTCACGTTTAATACGTTTTGCGATTTCTGCAACCGTCATACCTTCAGTGTATTCAAATTCTTTTGGTAATTCATGGAATTTACGCTCTGTTACTGGTTTTGGAGCTGAATTACCACGGTTATTTTTACCTTTTTTATTTTTGTTTTTATTCCAGTTACTATTTCGTTGATTTCTCACTTGGTTTTGATTATTCCACTTATTATTTCTTGTTTGCTTAGGTCCATCTTCATTCTCGCGACGATTATCACGTGATTTATCTGGACGTGCCTTTTTACGACGTGTATCTTGTGCTTGCGCAGCTGGAGCTGGTTGAGCAGCCGGTGCTGGTTTGGGAGCTGGCTTAGCTTCAGCAACTGCTTTTTGAGCAGCGACTTCAGCCTGTTGTTTTTCTTTTCTTGCCTTTTCCTGCTCTTTCGCACGGCGTTGCTCTGCAGCTTTTTCTTCACGGAAGCGTGTTTCACTTTGACGTGAATATTCTGCATTTTGCTCTGCTTTCAAGGCTGCTGCACGCGCTTTAAAGTCAATACGTGGACCTGCCTGATTGTTGCGGGCAGCATCGTTGCGTTTATTTCGACCTTGATCATTGCGCTGTTTACCTTGGAAATTACGGTCACGATTACTATTGTTATCGCGCTTTCCATTGTTACGGTTTCCTTGACCATTTCCATTTTGGTTGCGACGATCATTATTCTGACGTTTACCTTGATCGTTTCCTTGTTGATTTCGGTTACGATTACGGTTGTCACGTCCTCCGCCATTTTGACGACGCTCTGCTTCTGCCTTGGCACGTGCTTCACGTTCTGCCTTAAAATTACGGCTTTGTGGTTTTTTCGGAGTCGCAGGGGCTTCTTTGACTTCAGCCTTTGATGTTTCTTTAGCTGGAGCTGATTTGGCAACAGGTACCTTATCAACCTTAGGCGCTACCTTTTCCTCTTTAGGAGTTGGTGTCGCTTTAGGAGCTGGCTTGCTTTCAGCCTTAGCTGTTCCCCCTTTTAAACTTGAAGTGATACGATTAGCATCAGCTTCTTCAACTGATGAGGAATGGCTCTTCACAGAAAGACCAAGTTCTTGAGCTTTCGCAACAACAACCTTACTTTCTACACCAACCTCTTTTGCGATTTCATATAATCGTTTCTTTGACACGTGATGTCCTCCTATTCTTTAGTCCATAAGAGTCCTCATTTTCTTTGAAAATCCAGCATCAACTACAGCAACCGTTTTTCTTGGTTTACCAATAGCCATGCTTAATTCCAGTGCGTTAAACACTGTGGAGACTTCTATATTATAGTAGTTACATTTATCAGTCGTCTTTTTAGTCACGTTACTACCAGCATCATTGGCAAGAAAAACTAGTCTCGCCTGTCCTGATTGAACTGCCTTGATGACAAGTTCTTCGCCAGAAATAAGCTTTCCAGCTCTTTGTGCTAGTCCCAACATATTTGACAATTTTTCTGTGTTATTCAAGACCTAACTCTCTTCTTTTGACCTTGTGATCCACATAAGCAATGAGTTCATCATAAAAACTTTCAGGAACATCCATGGAGAAACTATGGTTAAAAGCACATTTCTTTTTAGCTTGGAGAGCTTCTTCATTATCTAATTTAATGTAAGCACCTCGGCCATTTTTCTTTCCTGTTGGATCAATGAAAATCTCACCATCTTTAGTTTTTACAATGCGGAGCAAATCACGTTTATCAATGATTTCTCCTGAGACAACTGATTTGCGTAAAGGTATTTTTCGTGTTTTAGCCATCAAACACCTCTATGTTCTTCTTATTCTGCTTCTGTTGTTTCAGTTACTTCTTCTGTTGTGACTTCAACAGGTGTAGCATCTTCTGCAACAATCTCGTCAACAACTTCCTCAGTAGCAGCCTCAGCTTTTTCAGCTTCGAGTGCTTCATATTCAGAAGCTGACTTGATGTCAATACGGTAACCAGTCAAATGAGCTGCCAAACGAACGTTTTGTCCACGACGACCAATTGCAAGAGATAATTTGTTATCTGGTACAACTACTGTCGCACGTTTGCTATCATCTTCGTCAAAGAGAACATAGTCCACTTCAGCCGGTGCAATAGCATTGTAGATAAATTCAGCTGGATCTTCAACCCATTGAATAACGTCAATATTTTCCTCAACAGGAACTTCAATTCCCGTCTTAGCATCCAAACGTGTTGGGTGGAAACGGCTGACAACTTTCTTGATGTTGCTTCCACCACGACCAACGATAGTACCAATAGCATCAACGTTAGGGTTATGACTGCGAACAGCAACTTTGGTACGATCACCAGCTTCACGAGACACGCTCATGATCTCTACAGTTCCATCAAATACTTCAGGAATTTCTTGTTCCATGATACGTTTGATGAATTCTGGATGGCTACGGCTTACAAAGACGTTAACACCTTTAGGGTTGTTTTCAACTTTATAAACATAAACATCGATGACGTCGTGTGACTTAAAGCTTTCCCCAGGAATTTGGTCTTGGCGTGACAATTGAGCTTCGAGCGTTCCAAGATTCACATAAATGAAACGTTGGTCAAAACGTTCAACTGTTCCTTGCATGATTTCACCTTCATGTTGCTTATAGTCATTATAAGTAATTTCACGCATCTGCTTGCGCATCTTTTCCATAATGGTTTGTTTGGCAGATTGCGCTGCGACACGGCCAAATTCATCGACTGACTCTTCAAAACGAATCTTGTCACCAAGCTCGTAGGCAGAGCTGATAGCAAGGGCATCTTTCAAGCTAATTTCCAAACGACTATCAAAGACTTCATCTACAACTTCACGAACAGTATAAACTTGAAAATCACCTGTTTTTTCATTGAATTCAACTACAGCTGATTCTGACTGACCATAACGACGCTTGTAGGCTGACTTAAGCGATTCAACCACAGCATCGATGATATCTTCCTTGTTAATGTGTTTTTCTTCTTCCAAGACACGGAAGGCTTCTAGCATTTCTTTGCTCATATTCTTTGTTGTTTTAGCCTCTAAAGGCTAAAACTGGCATCCTTTCTTTATTTACACTAAGAGTTTTAGAGTTTGACTGCCAAACGAGCTTTAGCAACTGTTTGATAGGGAATCTCAACAGTTTTATGGCGAGTCTTATCAAGGTAATCAATTGTTAGGGTTTCCCCATCAAAGGCCACCAAGTCACCTTGGAAAATCTTGATCTTATCAATAGCCTTGTAAAGACTAACATTGATATATTGACCAACAGCATTTGTCAAAGCTTCTTTGGTTTTTAAGGGACGCTCTAACCCTGGACTAGAAACTTCCAGCATGTATTGATCCGGGAAAGGATCAGGCTGAATAGTATCCAAGAGGGGACTGATAATTTCAGTCAAGTCTGCAGTATCTTCTACAGTAATACCTCCTGGCTTATCAATCAAAACTGACAAGACATAGTCACCGCCAAGCTTTTCGTACTCGATATCGACCAGTTCGTATGGCTCAGGAATAGCTGGAGCTACGACTGCCGTCACGAGATCAATAATTTTTTGCGACATTATGACCTCCTTACACACACAAGAGACGAAGTTTCTACTCCGCCTCTCTTTCGTTATTTTCCTATATTATAGCATAGCTCAAAAGCCATTGCAAGGAATAACCATATCATTTCAAAGCAAAAAGGTTGGGAATCACCCAACCTTATTTATTGCGCCGCTGGAACAGTGCTGTAAGTAGTCACACCCGATCCATTATTATTGTATGTAGGGGTTGTCGTACCTTGTTCCTGAACATAATTACCTGTGTTTTCACTATAGTTATTGCTATAGGTAGTGCCTCCATTGTAGGTACTTACCGATCCACCACCTGCTGCCTCAGATGGCCAGGCCTCATAATTTGAAGATACTTCACTCGAAGCCGCACTTCCTTTGGAATTAACAAAATCATCTGAGCCATAGTTAGAGCTACCAGAACCATAGAGAACCAAACTAGTCTTAAGATTAGATTCAGAGACTTTTTTCTTACCAACTTCCTTCTTGATACGATTTTGCACCTTAAGAATATCCTCAGTAGAGGCTACTTGATAGCTTCCCCCATTGATCATGGCATCCGAACCGGCCAATTGGTATGATTTAATATTTTTAAGGGCATCACTATAACCCATCAAGCTACGCAAAGTATTGGTATCACCAAGATCAATACTTGTCTGAACATTAGAACTTACAGCCGATAAAATTTTCTTGTAAGAACCAATAGAGTCCATCTTCAAGAGCTTAGCTACAACTTTTTGAATAACCTCACGTTGACGTTTTTGGCGACCATAGTCACCATCAGGGTCATCGTAACGCATACGTGAATAGACTAAAGCTTGCTCACCGTTGATTTTATGGGTTCCAGGCTCAACTTTTGCTTGAAATTCTGGTTCATTTTCTGCAATCGAAATTGGAAAATCAAAATGATTCGTTACCTCAATACCACCAACAGCATCTACCAAATCAATCATACCCTGCATATTAATCAGTGCATAATAGTCAATATCAATATCTAAAACCTTTTGAATGGTTGAAATAGCCAAGTCAGCACCACCCTCAGCATATGCTGAATTTAGTTTTGCTTCACCTGACCCCTCAATATCTGTCAAAAGGTCACGTTCCAAACTGGTCATGGTTGTTTTCTTAGTCTTAGGATTCACTGTTACCAAAATCATGGTATCAGAGTTTCCTTCCCAGGTTTCCTTACGTTCTTTGGATCCTGTATCTACCCCCATCAAGAGAATAGTTATAGGCTTAGTCTGTTGAATAGCCTTACTATTCCCAGAAATTGCTTTAGAAGTCCTAAACGTTTTTGACAATTCGCCTGTGGCGTAATTATAAGTTGTCGTTAGGTAAATACCAGCAGCTACTACTGTCGTTGCAAAAATCGCCAACAACATCAATAAAATTTTTCGTCCAAGTTTCATGTTTTTTCCTAATCTATGAGTTTAGCCATAAGGTAAACATCTAGAAATTCTCCATTTTTAGTTCTTGCACCACGTTTCTTAGTGCCTTCAATGTCAAAGCCAAATTTTTGATAGAGATGAACCGCACGCTCATTACGTGCTTGAACCGTCAACTCTAAGCGACGGATAGCTGGGGTATGATCTGCCCAGTCAATCATTGTTTCCATAAGAAACTGGCCAACACCATTCCCCCAGTAGGGTTTAGAAACCGCAATAAATACGTCACCAATATGACTGGTCTTAGTATCTTGATCCGAGGTAACATTACAAACACCTATGACCTCATGACCCAATTTCGCCACCAAACAAATCTCATTAAGCCTATGTTGATGACCTTCAATATAAGTGGCTAACTGTTCAGCACTCAGTATAGAACTTCTATCATCTTGTGCTAGAAAATCCGATTCTAAGGCTACAGTCTCTAGTAAACGAGCTAGAGAGGCAGCATCCTCTCTTTGGGCTTCCTCAATGACTAATTCTTGCTCAGCCATTTACCATTGCCTCCTGAATCTCCTTACTTCTAGGACCGAAAGATTCAAAAAGCAACTGACGTCCATCTCCATGATGAGATATCGAAATTAGGAGATAATCACCTAACAGACTCTCATCTAGGAGCTCACCCCACTCGATGATTGTCACACCTTCACCATACAGAAAATCATCCAAATCAATAGAATCTGGATCATCACCAATGCGGTAGACATCTAAATGATAGAGTGGCACTCGCCCCTCATACTCCCTTACAATAGTATAGGTTGGACTCTTTATCATCTGTGAAATATCCAAACCTTTGGCAATTCCCTTGGTTAAGGTTGTTTTGCCAGCTCCCAGATCACCTGAGAGAACAATTATATCTCCAGAATCGAGCAGTCGACCTAGCTTTTGACCGATACTAATCAATTCTTCTTCATTTTGACTGTAAATCATGTTCTCATTATATCAAAAAATAAAAATATGGACTAGAATCCACTGTAAAAATACAGTAGAAACTTATAAATATTGAATCATTTAAGTAAGAAATTAAGATGTGTATTTTAATTTTTAATTTATTTTGGGCACGCTAAACACTCATAGATTAGAAATGTTTTTGTAAAACTTACTATAGTTTCAAAAGTTAACCAATAGTAACTCTCTCACATT
Source organism: Streptococcus sp. HMSC072D03 (assembly GCF_001812855.1). Classification (NCBI taxonomy): domain Bacteria; kingdom Bacillati; phylum Bacillota; class Bacilli; order Lactobacillales; family Streptococcaceae; genus Streptococcus; species Streptococcus sp. HMSC072D03. The sequence goes on along the minus strand of NZ_KV810690.1, from coordinate 33,101 downwards.
CCTCCAGATAAAAATCGCAAAAGAAAAAGCCTGACAAATATACAGACTTTTAACTTTCAAGCTTTAGAACACAGCCATACTGATGAAGTTAAGGATAAACAAGATATCCAAAATCCACATAATAAAGTGGACATCCTTAGCTTGACCTTTGACGATTTTGACCAAAGTATAAGTAAGGAAACCAGCTGCGATACCATAGGTAATGCTATATGAGAATCCCATGAAAATAGAAGTGAAGAAGGCAGGAATAGCTTCAGACAAGTCTTCCCAATCGACACTCTTAAGGTTAGAGAGCATCATAACACCTACAATAATAAGAATAGGCGCTGTGGCAGCATTAGGAACGATTGATACCACTGGACTAAAGAAACTAGAAATGGCAAAGAGTACAGCAACCACAAGAGCTGTCAAACCAGTACGTCCACCAGCACCAATACCTGCTGCAGATTCAACGTAAGTTGTAACGTTTGAAGTCCCTGCAATGGCACCAATACTTGTACCAACAAGGTCAGAGTAAAGGGCACGGTCAAGAGCTTTTGATTCGTTGTTATCACCTGTTGAAGCAATGATACCAACCTTCTCACCAGTACCGATCAAGGTACCGATAGTATCGAAGATATCAGTCAATGAAAAGGCAAGAATAGCCATAAAGACACCAGGCAAACGAGAAACGTCTGAAAAGAGTGATCCCAATCCCTTTGATCCAAGCGCTGCACCAAAGACCTGACCAAGGTCTTTAATAGATGATGTCAAGCTAGCTGCGTGCCAGTCAATGCTTCCAAGATCAACAACACCAGCAAAAATAGCAATGATAGTCGTTACAAGGATTGAAAGAAGAACACCACCACGAATACCTTTAACAATAAAGAAAATCGCAATCGCAAGACCAATCAAACCTACAATTACAGTTGGGTTATTGAAAGCAACCAAACCTGGTGTAGCTGACGATGAAGCTGTAATTGACGCCTTGGCCATGTCAGCACCTTTACCTGCTACAGTGTAGGTATGAGGATTAATTGAGAATTTCAAGAAACCAGCATTTTTAATTCCCACATATGCAAGGAAAACACCGATACCTGCTGAAATCGCAGATTTGAGGGCTGTTGGAATAGACTCAATAATCATCTTACGTACTTTAGTTACTGTGATGATCAATGAAATAACACCACATAGAAAGACCATTGCTAAGGCCTCTTGCCAAGTGTAACCCAAAGAAAAAACCACTGTGTAGGTGAAGAAGGCATTAAGCCCCATACCAGGCGCTTGGGCGTATGGTAGGTTAGCATAAAATGCCATCATCAACGTCCCTGCAACCGCACCAATAATTGTTGCTAAGAAAACACCTTGTGCAGGCATTCCTGTCTGAGCCAACATCGCTGGGTTAACAAAGAGGATGTAAGACATGGCAAAGAAAGTTGTCAATCCGGCAGTCACTTCTGTACGGACGTCAGTACCATGTTCTTTCAATTTGAAAAACTTTTCCATGAAAGTTTAGACTCCTTAATAAAAAATATTGTCAAAATCCGAATAATTTCGGAACATTCTCATGTAGAATGCAACATTACTATTCTACATGAAATTATTTGACGGTGCAAGGTTTATTTCCTGAGACTTTTCTTATGAAAAACCGAACGTTCTTAGAAAGCTCTTTCTCAATCACCAACAAAGGACAGATTTTTGCTATAATAGGAACATGACAAAAAAATTGATTGCACTAGATCTTGATGGAACGCTCTTGCGCCCAGATGGAACTATTTCAGAATTCACACAAAAAACGATTAAAGATGTACAAAATAAAGGACACCAAGTTGTTATTGCTACAGGTCGTCCTTATCGTATGGCTATTGACCATTACAAAACACTAGGGTTAGAAACACCACTCATCACCTTCAACGGCTCTTTGACCAATCTTCCAGACCAAGACTGGGCTTATGAGCATTCGGTTAAATTAGATAAGAAATATCTGATTAGCCTCTTACAACGCCATGATGAATTAGAGATGGATTTTCTGGCTAGTGAATATCGAAAACACTTCTATATCACTATGAATCACCCAGAGCGTATTCAACCACAACTCTTTGGTGTTGATAAAATTATTGAGGCTATGCGTTTAGAACCAACTAAAATCACGCGCAACCCTAACGCTCTCCTTATGCAAACTCGTCATGAGGATAAGTACCAACTTGCCGATGACATCAAGAAGGACTTCAAGGAAGAAATTGAAGTTGATTCTTGGGGTGGCCCGCTTAATATCTTGGAATTTTCGCCTAAAGGCATAAACAAGGCCTACGCCCTAAACTACTTACTTAAGGCCATGCGCAAATCAACGGATGATCTGATTGCTTTTGGAGACGAACACAACGACACAGAGATGTTGGAACTTGCTAAAACTGGTTATGCCATGAAGAATGCTAGCTCTGTTCTTCTCCCCCACGCTAACGAACAAATTGAGTGGACTAATGAAGAGGATGGCGTTGCTCGCAAACTCCAGGAACTCTTCTTATAAACAAGAAAAGACACCGAAAATTTCTTCGGTGTTTTTTCTTATGATTAAGGTAAAATAGCCACTGCACGCACTGGGGAGCCTGTCGCCTTGTCCCAGTGAGGAAATGCAATCGAAATCAAAGCACCAACAGCTGGAACTTGATCCAATTGATTCAAGACTTCTACCTGATAAATGTTTTGTTCCAAGAGGTAGTATTCGTTAACCAAGCCATGTTCTGCTGCTGGAATACCAGCATCTGTATCAAAAGTCTCATGACCCACAGCCTTAACATGGCGTTCATGAATCAAGAATTCTAGAGCTTCACGGCTCCACCCTGGACTTTGTTGAACCCCATTTTCATCAAGGTTGCGCATAGCATCTTGATCTGGCCAACGCTTCGACCAATCACTACGAAAAGCGACAAAGGCCCCTTCAGTAATTTGTCCATGTTCTGCTTCAAAGTCTAAGATATCTTGTTTGCTCAAGATAAAGTTTGGATTCGCAGCAACTTCTTTAGACTTGTCGATAACATAGAGTGGTAAAAGAAGATCTTTGAGAGCAATCTCATCCAACCAACGACCACCTTCTACAAAGTGAATCGGTGCATCAATATGCGTTCCGTATTGACCAACTACTGTAAATTTTTGGACATGGAATCCATCTTTCAATGTGAAGAGGTCTTCTTGTTGCAAGGCAGGAAGGGCAGGGAAGTGTGGACTTTCTGCATTGATTTGGTGACTCAAGTCCACCCATTTTTTTGCTTGCAATTCTTTATAAATACTTAGTAAATCTGACATAAGGAGGCCCTCTTTTCTTATAGATTTAACATTAAATAGTTGATTGAAGAAGTTATAGCAGCCAATACCAGCTATTACAAGCATTTATCTCATTTTTTCTTAATCCTATTTCTTCTAGTTAGATATAGCTTAAAACTATATTTAACACTTATTGTCTGAAAAAAA
>NZ_KV810690.1:0-29554 GCF_001812855.1 Streptococcus sp. HMSC072D03 | reverse complement strand
AAAAAAAGTATATTTGCAATAATTTGATGTTTTTTTCAATTATATGACACTTTTGTTACGAAAACCATTGACAAATTCATGATAACGTCCTATAATTAGAGTGTTCTAATTTTCGAGGGACTAAAAAAATATTGTTGTCATTTCATACTGATCGATGCTAATACCAATAATCATTTTTCTATTCCTAAGAAACAATATATAAAAGGAGGAAGAACACTAATGGGTATCGGTATTATTATTGCTAGCCATGGTAAATTCGCTGAAGGTATTCACCAATCAGGTTCTATGATTTTTGGTGAACAAGAGAAAGTTCAAGTGGTTACTTTCATGCCAAATGAAGGTCCTGACGACTTGTACGCTCACTTCAAAGATGCCATTGCTCAATTTGACGCTGACGACGAAATTCTAGTCCTTGCAGACCTTTGGTCTGGATCACCATTTAACCAGGCAAGCCGAATTAAGGAAGAAAATCCTAATCGCAAGATGGTTATCGTGACAGGACTCAACTTGCCAATGCTTATCCAAGCATATACGGAACGTATGGTAGCTCCTGATGCTGGGGTTGAAGAGATTGTCGCTAACATTTATAAGGAAACAAAAGAAGGCGTTAAAGTCCTTCCAGAAGGCCTTATTCCTGAAGAAGACACTAAACCAGCCGACGCTAAACCTTCTATTCCTAAAGGTACCATTCCTGAAGGAACAGTACTTGGTGATGGAAAAATCAAATACGTTTTGGCTCGTGTTGACACACGTCTTCTCCACGGTCAGGTTGCGACTGGTTGGACTCACTCAACTCACCCAGACCGTATCATCGTTGTTTCAGACACTGTTTGTCATGATAAACTTCGTACAAACATGATTAAACAAGCCGCTCCATCTGGTGTTCAAGTTCACGTTATCCCAATTAAAAACATGGTTAAAGCAAACAATGACCCACGTTTTGGAGATACACGTGCTATGCTTCTCTTTGAATCTGTTGAAGATGCTCTTGCTGCTGTTAAAGCAGGTGTTGATGTTAAAGAAATCAACCTTGGTTCTTCAGCTTATAAAGAAGGAAAAGTCAACGTTACTAAAGCTCTTTCATTTGACCAAACAGATGTGGATGCTATCAAAGAGTTGCAATCATTGGGTGTCAAATTTGACGTTCGTGGGGTACCAAGTGATAGCCCAGCAAACGTTGATGCCTTGATTAAGTCAGCTGAAACTAAATTAGCAGAGAAGAAATAATTTTGGAGGATGCATAAATGAGTTTAGTACAAATTATTTTAGTCGTAATTGTTGCTTTCATCATCGGTTGTAGCTCAGTTAACGACCAAATCGAAACATACCAGCCAGTTGTGGCTTGTTCCCTTATCGGTCTTGTTACTGGTCATCTCGAACTCGGCGTAATGTTGGGTGGTAGCTTACAGTTGATTACTATGGGATGGGCTAACGTTGGTGCTGCCATGGCACCAGATGCCTCACTTGCCGCTGTTGCTTCTACAATTATCCTTATCTTGGGTGGTCAAGGAACTAAAGGAATTGGTCCTGCCATCGCCCTTGCGGTGCCTTTGGCTGTTGCCGGTCTTGCCTTGACAATGGTTGTCCGTACAGCAACTGTCTTCATCGCTCATATTATGGATAGCCGTGCAGAAGCTGCTGATATCGCTGGTGTTGAAAGATGGCACTTTATCGGTATGGCCCTTCAAGGTCTCCGTGTTGCTATCCCTGCCCTCCTCTTGCTCTTGATTCCTGCACACCTCGTACAATCTGGTCTTGAAGCTATGCCTGAATGGTTAAAATCAGGTATGACAATCGGTGGTGGTATGGTTGTAGCCGTTGGTTATGCCATGGTTATCAACATGATGTCTAGTCGTGAAGTTTGGCCATTCTTCTTCCTTGGTTTTGCTTTGGCTGCCCTCAAAGAATTGACCTTGATTAGCTTGGGTATCATCGGCCTCTGTCTTGCCGTTATGTACCTTGCACTTGAAGCTAGTGGTTCAAATGGTTCTTCAAATGATGGAGGATCAGGTGATCCCCTCGGTGAAATTCTGGAAGACTTTTAATTAGGAGGAAAGAAAATGGCTGATTCAAAAATTAAATTAACAAAAGCAGATCGTTTCAAAGCTTTCTTGCGCTCATACTTCCTTTTAGCTTCATTCAACTATGAACGTATGCAAAATGGTGGTGTGGCTTACACCTTTATTCCTGCAATCAAAAAACTTTATCAAACTAAAGAAGACCGTGCTGCTGCGCTTAAGCGTCACTTGGAATTCTTTAATACACAACCTTTCATGGCCAACCCAATCTTTGGGGTTACTCTTGCCTTGGAAGAAGAACGTGCCAACGGTGCTGAGATTGATGATGCTGCTATCTCAGGGGTTAAGGTCGGTATGATGGGACCTCTTGCAGGTGCCGGTGACCCTCTCTTCTGGTTTACCCTTCGTCCAATCTTCCTTTCACTAGGGGCAGGTTTGGCTGTTTCAGGTAACGTCCTAGGCCCAATCGTCTTCTTCGTTCTCTGGAACGTCATGGTAGCTGCCGTTAAATGGTATACTCAAGAATTCGGTTACCGTGCTGGTACTGCGATCACAGACGACTTGTCAGGTAACCTTCTTCAACAAGTGACTCGTGGCGCATCAATGATGGGGATGTTCGTTATCGGTTCTCTTATCCAACGTTGGGTAAGCATTACCTTCACACCAGTTGTCTCTGTTGTTAAACAACAAGAAGGTGCTTATATCGATTGGGATAAACTTCCAAAAGGTATTGCCGGTGTTAAAGCAGCCTTCCTAGAACAAGCTGCTGGTAAATCACTCGAAGCCAACAAGGTGACAACATTGCAAGATAACTTGAACCAATTGATTCCTGGTCTTGCTGCCCTTGGTTTGACTTTCCTCTGTATGTACCTTCTTAAGAGAAAAGTTTCTCCAATCGTTATCATTTTGGGTATCTTTGTTCTAGCTATTGTTCTCCACATTATTGGTGTACTCTAATCGGAGCAAGGTATGGTTAAATCGCTCAATACGGAAATGGCTCACACAACTAAGGGAACTTGGTTTCGTGAAGGGCCTATTTACGGAAATATCATGGTCGGAGATAAGGCCTTCGAATTTTACAATGATACGAAGTTGCAAGACTACGTTCAAATCCCTTGGGATGAAATCACTTATGTGATTGCCGATGTCTACTTCGGTGGTAAATTCATCCCACGCTTTGAAATCCGCACTAAGCAAAATGGACGTTTCCGTTTTGCCAGTCGAAAAAGTCGAATAACTTTGAAAGAAATTCAAAAAAGAATTCCTCGAGAAAGTTTAAGAAAAGCACCTAGCTTTATCGCTGTCTTCAAACAAGGCTTTAAAAATCTTTTCCGACTCATTGTCAAGAAGAAATAATCTCCGAATATTATAAAAAGATTGTCCAATCTAATGGTTGGGCAATCTTTTTATAATATTTTGCTCATTTTTGAAAGAGTTTGACTTCTTTTGAAATTTTATCTCACTAGCTATTGACATTTTCTTGAAAGCGTTTTAGAATATAATTGTTCTTGATTTCTTATGTTTAAAAAGATTGAGAGACGCTTTTTTTAGCGTCTTGATAAAAATCGGAGATAGTCTTTTTAAGCCTAGGAAAAAATAATTTATAAGGAGGAGAACACGAATGGGTATCGGTATTATTATTGCCAGCCATGGTAAGTTCGCTGAAGGAATCCACCAATCAGGCTCTATGATTTTTGGAGACCAAGAGAAAGTTCAAGTCGTAACTTTCATGCCAAGTGAAGGTCCTGATGACTTGTACGCTCACTTCAACGACGCCATTGCACAATTCGATGCTGATGATGAAATTCTTGTTTTGGCTGACCTTTGGTCTGGTTCACCATTTAACCAAGCCAGCCGAATTGCTGGAGAAAATCCAGATCGCAAGATTGTTATCATCACAGGACTTAACTTGCCAATGCTTATCCAAGCATACACTGAACGTATGATGGATGCTAACGCTACTGCAGAGCAAGTTGCTGCTAATATCATCAAGGAAGCTAAGGGTGGTATCAAAGCACTTCCAGAGGAGCTTAATCCAGCTGAGGAAACAACAGCAGCTCCTGTAGAAGCTGCAGCACCTCAAGGAGCTATCCCAGAAGGGACAGTTATCGGAGATGGTAAGCTCAAGATTAACTTGGCACGTTTGGACACACGTCTCTTGCATGGTCAGGTAGCAACTAACTGGACACCTGCATCTAAAGCAGACCGTATCATTGTTGCTTCAGATGACGTTGCTAAAGATGAGCTTCGTAAAGAATTGATCAAACAAGCAGCACCAAATGGTGTTAAAGCAAACGTTGTTCCAATTCAAAAATTGATTGATGCTTCTAAGGACCCTCGCTTTGGTAACACACACGCACTTATCTTGTTCGAAACGGTTCAAGACGCACTTCGTGCTATCGAAGGTGGCGTGCCAATCAAAGAACTTAACGTTGGTTCTATGGCTCACTCAACTGGTAAAACAATGGTTAACAACGTTTTGTCTATGGACAAAGACGATGTTGCTTGCTTCGAAAAATTGCGTGACCTTGGCGTTGAATTCGACGTCCGTAAGGTACCAAATGATTCTAAGAAAGATTTGTTCGACCTTATCAAAAAAGCTAACGTTCAATAACCTTCATTCGGATAAATTAGCTGATCATCTCAGCTAATCACAACTCAATAGAAAAGGAATTATTACCATGTCAGATATGTCAATTATTTCTGCAATTTTGGTCGTAGTTGTTGCCTTCCTTGCTGGTCTTGAAGGTATCCTTGACCAATTCCAATTCCACCAACCACTTGTTGCATGTACCCTCATCGGTGCTGCTACAGGTAACCTCACTGCAGGTATCATGCTTGGTGGTTCTCTTCAAATGATCGCCCTTGCTTGGGCTAATATCGGTGCCGCTGTCGCTCCTGACGCTGCCCTTGCCTCTGTTGCTGCTGCCATTATTTTGGTTAAAGGTGGTAACTTCACAACTGAAGGTATCGGTGTTGCGACTGCAACAGCTATCCCACTTGCGGTTGCCGGTCTCTTCCTAACTATGCTTGTTCGTACAGCATCTGTTGCCCTTGTTCATGCCGCAGATAAAGCTGCAGAAAGCGGAAACATCGCTGGTGTTGAACGTGCACACTACCTCGCCCTCCTTCTTCAAGGGTTGCGTATCGCTGTGCCAGCTGCCCTTCTTCTTGCTATCCCAGCAGAATCTGTTCAACATGCCCTTGGTTTGATGCCTAGCTGGCTCAACCACGGTATGGTTGTCGGTGGTGGTATGGTCGTAGCCGTTGGTTACGCCATGGTTATCAACATGATGGCAACTCGTGAAGTTTGGCCATTCTTCGCCATCGGTTTTGCTTTTGCTGCTATTAGCCAATTGACACTTATCGCTCTTGGTGCTATCGGTGTCGCTATTGCCTTCATCTACCTCAACCTTTCTAAACAAGGTGGCGGAAATGGTGGCGGAACTTCAACTGGTTCTGGCGACCCAATCGGCGATATCTTGGAAGACTACTAGGAAGGGGTGCTCTCATGGCTGAAAAAATTCAATTATCTCAAGCGGATCGTAAAAAGGTTTGGTGGCGCTCACAATTCTTGCAAGGTTCATGGAACTATGAACGTATGCAAAACTTGGGTTGGGCTTACTCACTCATTCCTGCTATCAAAAAACTCTACACTAACAAAGAAGACCAAGCCGCAGCTCTTAAACGTCACTTGGAATTCTTCAATACCCACCCTTACGTAGCTGCTCCTATCATGGGTGTTACCTTGGCTCTTGAAGAAGAAAAAGCTAACGGTACTGACATCGAAGATGCTGCTATCCAAGGGGTTAAAATCGGTATGATGGGACCTCTTGCCGGTATCGGTGACCCTGTTTTCTGGTTCACAGTTCGTCCTATCCTTGGTGCCCTTGGTGCATCATTGGCACAAGCTGGTAACATCGCTGGTCCACTTATCTTCTTCATCGGTTGGAACCTTATCCGTATGGCCTTCTTGTGGTACACTCAAGAACTTGGTTACAAAGCAGGTTCAGAAATCACTAAAGACATGTCTGGTGGTATCTTGAAAGATATTACTAAAGGGGCATCAATCCTTGGTATGTTCATCTTGGCTGTCCTTGTTGAACGTTGGGTATCTATCGTCTTCACTGTAAACCTTCCAGGTAAAGTTTTGTCTAAAGGTGCCTATATCGAATGGCCTAAAGGCAATGTTAGCGGTGACCAACTTAAGACTATCCTCGGCCAAGTTAATGACAAACTTAGCTTCGATAAGATTCAAGTTGATACCCTTCAAAAGCAATTGGATTCATTGATTCCAGGTTTGATGGGACTTCTCCTTACTTTTGCATGTATGTGGTTGCTTAAGAAGAAAGTTTCACCAATCACAATCATCATTGGACTCTTTGTAGTTGGTATCATTGCAAGCTTCTTCGGAATCATGTAAAAAGAGTAAGAGTTTAGCAAAGCTGAACTCTTTTCTTATGCTATAATAAAGGTACTACAATCAAAAAGCGAGATAGATATGGCACAATCACTAAACAAAACAGTTGAATTGCATACAACAGGCGTTTCCTACATGGCTATCGGAGGGAAAGTCGGTAAATTTCTAATCGGAGATGTGGCTCTTGAATTCTACCCAGATGTCAATGTCGAGCAATACATTCAAATTCCATGGACTAGCATCACACAAATCGGTGCAAATGTCTCAGGAAAGAGAATTAGCCGCCACTTTGAAGTGTTAACAGACAAGAGCAAATTCCTCTTTGCTTCTAAAGATTCTGGGAAGATTCTAAAAATTGCTAGGGAACACCTTGGCAATGAAAAAGTCGTCAAGCTACCAACTCTCATTCAAACTATTGGGGCTCGACTCAAAGGTTTATTTGCCAAAAAATCATAATTTTTGTATAATATAACAGACGGATAAGTACTAGCTAGACCCTTACAGAAAGCCTGCGGTTGCTGCGAGCAGGTAGGGTTGACCTACGAAATTCTACCGTTTCTAATAATTAAAAACATAAACAAGTGCACTCCTGTGAAGTTGGATGGAACCGTGGCCTATGTCACTCCAACACTTTCACTGGAGTGTTTTACTTTTTGGAGGAACTTATGTTAGATGTAAAACGTATTCGTAACGACTTCGATGCCCTTGCCGAAAAATTGGCTACACGTGGTGTCGCTGCTGAAACTTTAAATGAACTCAAAGAGCTTGATGTTAAACGTCGCGAACTTCTTATCAAATCTGAAGAACTCAAGGCTCAACGTAACATTGCTTCAGATGGTATCGCTCAAGCTAAGCGTAACAAAGAAGATGCTTCCGAACAAATCGCAGCAATGCAAAAAGTCTCTGCAGAAATTAAGGAGATTGATGCAGAACTTGCTGCTATCGATGAGAAGCTTAACGCCATCGTTGTGACACTTCCAAATACACCAAATGACTCTGTTCCAGTAGGTGCTGACGAAGACGAAAACGTAGAAGTTCGTCGTTGGGGAACACCTCGTAACTTTGATTTTGAGATTAAGCCTCACTGGGATCTTGGGGAAGACCTTGGTATCCTAGATTGGGAACGTGGTGCTAAAGTCACTGGTTCTCGCTTCCTCTTCTACAAAGGACTTGGAGCAAAATTGGAACGTGCAATCTACAACTTCATGTTGGATGAGCACGCTAAAGAAGGTTACACTGAAATGATCACACCTTACATGGTTAACCACGACTCAATGTTCGGTACTGGTCAATATCCAAAATTTAAAGAAGATACTTTCGAGCTTGACGGTACTGACTATGTCCTTATCCCAACAGCCGAAGTTCCTTTGACAAACTACTACCGTGGTGAAATCCTTGATGGTAAAGAATTGCCAATCTACTTCACTGCTATGAGTCCTTCATTCCGTTCAGAAGCTGGTTCAGCTGGTCGTGACACACGTGGTTTGATTCGTCTTCACCAATTCCACAAGGTTGAAATGGTCAAATTCTCAAAACCTGAAGACTCATATGATGAATTGGAAAAAATGGTAGTTAACGCTGAAAACATCCTTCAAAAACTTAACTTGCCATACCGTGTCATCACTTTGTGTACTGGCGATATGGGATTCTCAGCTGCGAAAACTTACGACTTGGAAGTTTGGATTCCAGCACAAAACACTTACCGCGAAATTTCTTCATGTTCAAACACAGAAGATTTCCAAGCCCGTCGTGCACAAATCCGTTACCGTGACGAAGCCGATGGTAAAGTAAAACTTCTTCACACTCTTAACGGTTCAGGACTTGCTGTTGGACGTACAGTAGCCGCTGTCCTTGAAAACTACCAAAACGAAGATGGTTCAGTAACTATCCCTGAAGTTCTTCGCCCTTACATGGGTGGTGCTGAAGTGATTGCACCAAAATAACAAGGAAAATCTCCAGAAAGAACCTGGAGATTTTTTAGTTTTTATTAGCTTTCTCGTAATAGGGTTTCAACTTATCAAATCCATCAGCAAGTTTTTCTACTAACTCTTCTATTGTTTCACTAGTAGTCACAGGAACATCATATTTAACCAATACCTTACGAACACGATTATCTCTAACTGCTTCTTTAAGCATCTGACGATTGTCTTCAGTTCCTTCCACACGATGACTGACACCATTTTCCTGGGCAAAATAGTATAGAGAGGGTGCAATCGGTAAGTCTAGGACCTTATGTTGTTTAGCTAGAGTAGTATCTGATTTTTTCCGTTCGATAAAGCTAACTTCAACTGAGACTCCCCAATCTTTAGGCTGACCATAGAGCCGAATCGCCATGGCAACATCGTCTAAACTGTCCTCAGGTGCCTTATAATAGCACCAAAAGTGTGGCCGACATATTTGTGCCTGATTGGCCCAATTACTGACACGATCCATCTTAAAGGGTGTCAAACGCTCCTCTAGAGCTTTGGATAAGACCTGCATTTCCTTACGAGCTGCTTGACCAAGTGCCTTGAGGTCTTCCATCTCTTCCTGGTGTAGGCCCGCCTTTTCAGGTTTGATATACTTAACCCCTTGTTTAGATAAATAAGCTTGAATATTTTCTAACATCGTTTTCTCCTTACAATGATAAAAGACCAACCCATAAAGATTTTATTCTGGTTGGTCTCTTTTTTTATTTACGTTTACGAGCAATTAAATGGATTGGTGTTCCCTCAAAACCAAAGGCTTGACGAATTTGATTTTCCAAGAAACGCATGTATGAGAAGTGCATAAGCTCTTCTTCATTGACAAAGATAACAAATGTTGGTGGTTTAACCGAAACTTGTGTGCCGTAGAAAATCTTAAGGCGTTTTCCTTTGTCAGTTGGTGTTGGGTTGATGGCAATGGCATCCATGATAACATCATTCAAGACAGCCGATGAAATACGACGGTTTTGACTCTCACTGATGCGTTTAATCATCTCTGGCAACTTGTTAAGACGTTGTTTCGTCTCAGCCGATACAAAGATAATTGGTGCATAGCTCAAGAATTGGAACTGATCACGGATATCTGCTTCCCAATTAGCAACGGTATGATTGTCTTTCTTAATCGTATCCCATTTGTTAACTACGATGATAATCCCTTTACCAGCTTCATGGGCAAAACCAGCGATACGCTTGTCATACTCACGAATACCTTCTTCGGCATTGATAACCATAAGGACGATATCAGAACGGTCAATGGCACGCATTGAACGCATGACAGAGTATTTCTCCGTATTTTCATAAACCTTACCAGATTTACGCATACCAGCGGTGTCAATCATGGTATACTCTTGACCTTCACTGTCCACAAAGTTTGTATCAATGGCATCTCGAGTCGTACCAGCAATCGGACTAGCAATCACTCGGTCCTCGCCCAAAATGGCGTTAATCAAGCTTGATTTTCCGACGTTTGGACGTCCAATCAAACTAAAACGAATGATATCTGGATTTTCTTCTTCAACTTCTGTTGGAAGGTTTTCAACGATAGCATCGAGAACATCCCCTGTACCAATACCGTGAACAGATGAAACTGGGTAAGGATCACCAAGTCCAAGAGAATAAAAATCATAGATATCTGCACGCATCTCAGGGTTATCCACTTTATTTACCGCCAAAATAACTGGCTTGTTGGTCTTATAGAGAATACGAGCAACGTACTCGTCCGCATCTGTCACGCCTTCCTTACCGGAAACGACAAAGACAATAACGTCAGCTTCAGTCATGGCAATGTCAGCTTGGTGCTTAATTTGTTCCATAAATGGTGCATCAACATCATCGATACCACCAGTATCAATCAAGCTAAACTGGCGATTAAGCCATTCAGCAGAGGTATAAATACGGTCACGTGTTACCCCTTCAACGTCTTCGACGATAGAGATACGTTCACCCGCAATTCGGTTAAATAGGGTCGATTTCCCAACGTTTGGGCGACCCACGATAGCAACTGTAGGTAATGTCATATGTTTAAGTCCCTGATTAAATAGGGATTCCTTTCTTCAATTAGCAGTCTCACTTCCACCAAGGAAAGCAAACTCTCTTATTCTTTATCATTATTAGGATCACCCTAACGGCGATTAACACCCTTCAAGTGAACCTCTTTGGCAAGAAAACGGATACGCTCCATCACACGTTTGGCCTGCCAAGTCTCATCTCCTTGACGTCCATTGGATAGCTTTGCTTCTAAATCCGCAAAACTATAGTTAGACGTAAAGAAGGTAGGCAGCTCCTCAATCATGCGATGCTGGAGGATAACTTGCAAAACATCATCCCTAATCCAAGAAGAGAATTGTTCTGCACCGATATCATCTAGAACCAAAACTTCCGCCTGTTTGACAGCATCAATTTGTTCCTTGACAGAACCATCCTTGATTCCATTTTTAACATCAATAGTAAAAGATGGGTAATGAATAATGGTCGTAGCAACCTTCTTAGTCTCTGAAAGTTCATGAGCCATAGCAGCCAACATGAAGGATTTTCCAACCCCCATGTCTCCGTAGATATAGAGGCCTTTCTGGTCTGGACTAGGGTAATTCGCCACAAAATCCACGAGACTCTCAAAGGTATCAACACGAGCCACATCATCTAGAGCAATGTCCGCAAAGGTAATCTTACGATAAGACTGAGGCAGACTCACCAAATTAATCCGTTTAGCAATAGCCTGCTGTTCTTGTTGCTCTTTGAGCTGACGCGTCTCCTTATAGGTTACATCAGCGTAGCCTTCATTCATGGTCAGAATCGGTTCATACCCCTTGGCAATATACGAGGCATCACCTTCTTTGACCTTACGGCATTCCACCAGGAATTGATTAAACTTAGGAAGACTACGCTTGATTTCATCCTGGCTTAGGCTATGCTCTTGAATAAAGCTAGCCACTCTTGGATCTGCCAAAATTTGCTTCGTTAAATCTGTTGCATTGCCAGACCCATGATGCCCTGCTCGGTTTAGGGTTTGTCCAACTCTTTCCATAGGCTACTCCTTTCCTTTTTCTAGTTTTGCCAAAGCTCGACGTCTAATTTCATCCAACTTGGCCTGATCAGCCTGACTGGTTTGATTATCATAATCTGGATTACTCCAGCTCGGCACATTTGTTTTCTTCTTAGAATCAGCTTTTGCTTGCTGTGATTTCTTGTCATAACCACTACGCAAAGCTAAAAGCCCCTGTTCAGCAGTGACGATGTTCTTAAAGGCAAAATCGTTGGCAAGTTTAGAGATATACTCTCGATTTACATTCGTTGAACGTGTCCGTCCCAAACTATAGGCAACCATGAGGTTAATGACCTCATCCATAAAGCCTCTTTGTGCCAAATCCGTGAGAATCTGCTTCTCAGAATTAGTCACAGTCCCGCTTGGGCCTTTAGCACTTTGCAAGTAATCTATAGGCTTTTCGGACCTAACCGCTTTAAGAATCTTTTTCTCCGTCTCCGTCAAAGCAGAATCACCACCCAATGTTTGAGCTTGAGCCTGCTCTAATTGCACCTGCATACGCTTGACAATAATCTGGTGGTTCACGGCTGTCTTTTTCGCTAAGAGATAGGTATCATACCAGTTCATGCCATGAGTTTCAGACAATTTATAGATTTCTGGCACATCTGTCTTTTCATCTGTAAATACAAGACCATCAGCCTGCATACGATTCCTGAAACTGCTTAAATCAAATGAATTTTTGGGCTTGATTTCAGACACAGACTTTTGAGCCAAACGCTCATCGGTAAAGACATCCGAAAAACGTTTAGATAAATCTTGCAAGCCTTGTAGACCTGCAGGTTTCAAAGCATCTACTGCTGGTTCACTAATCTTTTGCTCGAGAAGTGAACTATAAACGGCATGTTTTAAAAACTGTTCAATTGATAAGGGAGACTTAAGCTCTATAACATAAAACCCTTGAGGGGACTGGTAAAGGGCCAAAAGATCTACTGCTGTCAGAACCGCCAGTGCTTCCTGAAGGGGCTGCATTCCAAAGTTAAGGTGGTTCAGAATAGCCGCAAACTTATGGCGGTGATTCCCATTGTCATAAAAAGCCACGAAATACTGGTAGAGAGCGTATCCCTCACCCCCAATAATGGGATAGTAGCAACGCATCAGACTTGCCTGATCGGGAACGATAACCTGATTGCCAACATAAACAAATTCTTCAATAGGTCTCATTTTTTAGACTCTTTTTTCGCACGTACAGTCTTGGTGATTTCTTGAAGCAACTCTTCAATCTCATCAACATCTTTGAAAGAACGGTAGACACTGGCAAAACGTACATAAGTAATTTCATCAAGGTCAGCGAGTTCTTTCATCACTAAATTCCCAATGACATCACTCTCAACCTCTCCATCATGGTTACGGCGAATGTTTTGCTCAATACGGGTGATGGCATTTTCGATATCCTCACTAGAAACCGGACGCTTCTGAGCACTCATCAAGATACCATTGAAAATCTTGTCGCGAGAGAATTGTTCACGAGTACCGTCTTTTTTGACAACCAAAAGTGGAACCTCTTCCACACGCTCAAATGTTGTAAAACGAGCATGACAAGAATCACACTCACGACGACGACGAATAGTATTCCCATCCTCTGCCTGACGGCTATCGATAACACTAGATTTATTATGTTGACATTTTGGACAACGCATGCACTTCACCACCAATCTTTGAAATTCGGTACTCTATTTTACCATAAAAACACATAAAAAGCACGCCCTAAACGAGGCGTGCTCATGACCAAGAATCACTCTAAGTCTCTTATAAATTGATTTAAAGCTCAAGTTGAGGTATCGTCGTTTCTCGATCTGCAAATGGAATGTAAAGGTCGAAACGTGTTCCAACACCAAGTTCAGAACTAACATCAATACGGCAGCGATAAGCTTCCACAATTTGATAAAGGATTGACAAACCAATACCAACACCAGATTGAGTTGTTGTACGGTTACGTGCCTTATCTGAACGATAGAAACGTTCAAAAATATGATTGATATCTTCTTTTGAAATCCCCTCACCGTTATCTTGCACTTGTACCAACATTTCATCTTCCAATGCTTTAATAGTAACCTGTATTTCCTTATTGACAGGCGAATACTTGACCGCATTATCAATCAAAATGGTGATCGCCTGTTCAAAGTGCTGACTATAAATCTGTGCTAGACGCTCTGAACTTTCGAAATCATTGAGATAAAATTGATAATCTTCATGCAAGACACGGAAGTTCCCAATAACCGTACGGATTGAAGAATTCAAATCACAAGTATCGTTTCTATGATTTTCAAATGATCCTTTGACACGGATAGAATCCAACATATCATTAATCATAATCGTCATACGGTTGGCCTCGTGACTTGCAGCCTCAAGACTTTCTTCAAGAATCTCAGGGTCATTTTTACCCCAACGTTGCAAGAGGTCCATATGCCCCTTGATAACCGCAATCGGCGTACGCAATTCATGACTGACGTCACTCAAGAAACGCATCTGCATCTGATTATTTTCTTGAATTTTATCCATCATGCGGTTAAAGTTAACCGCCAAATCACCAATTTCATCGTGACTTTCAATCTTAGAACGAAGTTCCAAATCACTTGGCGAATCGGTAATAACTCCCATCGTTTCGTGCAACTGTCTCATCGGACGAAGAATAGATGTCAAGACAACTACAGTTGCTGCGATAACTAGGACAGTCATCCCCACTTCTAGGAAAATCAACAAGAAAACCAAACGCTCTTTAAGAGCATAGTAGAATTCCAAATCATGGAAAATCTGGGCATAGCCAACGATGGTCTTTTTATCCTTACCGTAAATTGGAACTTGTAGTAAGAAACCACGCTTTCCTTTATAGGATACTGACTTCAGTTTGTTTACCTCGGACATACCGGGAGGCGAATCTGTATTCTCCTCAGAAGTAAAGATAAAGGTTCCTTTTTTGTCATACACAAAAACTGACTGATTTGAATATAATTTATTAGAAATTGCAACTTGACCATCCAAAGAGTGCTTTTCAGAAAGTACGCCATTAATAATTGATGCATAGATATTTTTAGGCGAATAAAGAGCCGCTAAGAGCGGTTCTGGACTTAATTCTTCATCCGAATCCCAATCCTTTTCGATGTAAGTAACAACTTTTGCGATTGTAGTGTTTACATTTTGACGTTCACGTTGCAAAAGAAGCGTATTAGCTGAAAAAATAACAACCAGAGTGAACAACGACAATACAAGAAAGAAGACCACAGCAGTTGTCATGGTCAACTTTTTTCTAATGGTTACTTTACCAAATAATTTATCTTGTAATTTACTCATTTTTCACGGATAACGTAACCCATTCCTCGTACTGTTTGAATATATGATTCCTTACCTGGAACGTCGATTTTTCCACGCAAATAACGAATATAAACATCTACCACGTTTGTTTCGATGGCGTCATCATATTTCCAAACTTGAAGCAAGAGTTCCTCACGGGTCATCACTTGGTTCATATTGCTCAAAAGTGTGTTCAACAAATCAAACTCACGTTTTGTCAATGGAATTGCTTCATCACCACGAACAACTGTACGGTTTTGAACATCCAATTTCAAATCACGATAAGTTGATGCTTTTGCTGGTGCATTCTTAGCAGATTCGATATCTTGGCGACGGAAGGTTGCACGGATACGTGCCAACAATTCTTCAATCGCAAATGGTTTTACAATATAGTCATCAGCACCGCGGTCCAAACCAGCAACAATGTCCATGATTGAATCGCGAGCTGTCATCATCATAATATAAGTATCTTTTTCTTGTTGGAGACGACGTGTTACTTCAAAACCGTCCATCTCAGGCAACATAAGGTCCAAGAGAATAAGATCGAAATCTTTCTCGAGTGCCATTTCAAGTCCTTCGCGTCCGTTGTCTGCTGTCACAACGTCGTATCCTTCGTGTTGAAGTTCAAGAGAGACAAAACGAGCAAGGTTTTTCTCATCTTCAACAATCAAAATGCGTTTGCTCATAATAAGTATTTACCACTTTCTTAAAATTTTTTGACTTCCATTTCCCTTAAAAAGTCTGTAGATTTACCCAATGAATAAATCCGAAAATTAACTTCTAATGATATAATAATACAGATTTTTAAAATTGTCAAACATTTTTAGTTTGTTTTTTTGAATTAATTTTCATCAAAGAGACCGTTCAATTGGGCAAAGGGATTACTTGCCTCTTTTTTCTCCTGTTGAAGAGCGGCAAAATCCTCTTCTGACAAGACTTCCCAGTCATTCCCAGAGAGCGAAATTTGTCCTGATTCTTCCTCAGGTGTTAGTACTCTCAAAGGAATATTAAGAAGAATATTATCTAGAATACTCTCATCAAGATTAATAGTATCCCCATCCAAGATAAGAACTAAATTTTCTTCGACTAATTCTTTTTGCAGAGCAGCATCTGCCTCTTGTATAAAGGTTTCTGAAACCGGATAGTTAAAACTAAGGGTCACAGGTTCAAGTGAACGGCTAGATGGCAAGGTAATATCATAGCTAAGTTGATAATCCAAAAGGTACAAACCATTGTCATAGGCTACATGCCCACTTGCTTGAATCTGTTCAAGATTTAAAACTTGATCATAGCGTTCTTTAATAGACTCCAACAAAGAAGGTGCTTCGTTAAAGGCGAGCCCTTCTGGAGACTTTCTAACTTCTGAAAGATAAATCATTTTTAATCCTCAAATTAAATTTCCCCATAGGGATCTATTTTCAATCCACAAGACCATAATCCCCCACATTCACTTTTCATTAGAGAGCATGATTATGATTTTAGACTTAATTAGTATTATATCAAATTTTTAAGAAAAAATAACACCTTTAATATTACATATTTCTTAAACTTAGAACTTTTTTCACAGCTAATGAGAAACTTATTCAGACCTAGTTTCCATCTGTCTTATAGCGTTAGATGAAAGCTCTTAATTATGGTAAAATAAGAGCATTGAAACTAGATAAAAGGAATATAAAATGACACCTGAAGATTTTTACAAGGCTTTGAAAGAACTAGGGTTCGATCTCAGCCAAAAACAAAAAGACCAATTCCAACGCTACTTTGAGCTCTTGGTAGAATGGAACGAAAAGATCAACCTTACTGCAATCACAGAAAGAGACGAGGTCTACCTCAAACATTTCTACGATTCCCTAGCTCCTGTTCTCCAAGGACATATTAAAAATCAGACTATTCGACTTCTCGATATCGGAGCTGGAGCTGGATTTCCAAGTCTCCCTATGAAAATCCTTTGTCCTGAACTTGATGTGACTATCATTGACTCTCTTAATAAACGCATCAATTTCCTTAATCTCTTGGCCGATGAACTTGAGCTCAGCGGTGTTCACTTCTATCATGGACGGGCAGAAGATTTTGGACAAGACAAGGCCTTCCGTGCTCAGTTTGATATTGTAACTGCCCGTGCTGTTGCACGCATGCAGGTTCTCTCAGAATTGACCATTCCTTTCTTAAAGGTGGGTGGACAACTTATTGCACTTAAAGCTGCAGCAGCTGACGAAGAGCTAGCCGATGCTAAAAATGCCTTGAACTTGCTTTTTGCCAAGCCTGTTCTCAACGAGAACTATAAACTGCCAAATGGGGATGGACGTAATATCACCATTGTCGATAAGAAAAAAGAAACCCCAAATAAGTACCCACGTCGTGCTGGGATGCCTAACAAGAAGCCGTTATAACATTTACCCAAGGATGTTTCTTGCTCCTTGGATTATTATTTATTCTTATGATAACTCGGAGGTTTTCATTGATAAATCGTCTTTCTGTCACGCAAAAGCTTGTGCTCAGCTTTGTCTTTGTCATTATAGTGGGGAGTATTTTACTTAGCCTTCCCATAAGCCACTATGCTAACAGTCCAGAAACAAGCTACCTAGACCATCTCTTCAATACTGTGTCAATGGTCTGTGTAACTGGACTTTCTGTTGTCCCGGTCAGTAAGGCATACAATGGTCTTGGTCAAATTCTCTCTATGTTTCTCATGCAGACGGGAGGACTTGGACTAGTCTCTCTTATAGCCTTTAGTACCTATACCCTTAAAAATAAATTAGGACTGAGCGATCAAGATCTCCTTCAATCCGCACTTAGTAGAGATAACCAAAAAGATTTGAAGGCTTATCTTTTTAAGGTCTATAAAATAACTTTTTCTATTGAAGCTTTAGCAGCACTCGTGATTATGACTGACTTCATTCCTCGTTTTGGACTTGGTCATGGCATTTTTAATAGTCTCTTTCTAGCTGTCTCTGCCTTTTGTAATGCTGGATTTGATAACTTAGGTTCTAACAGTTTACAAGATTATGCAACCAATCCAACCATTAACCTTGCTGTAGCTTTTCTCATCATGTCTGGAAGCTTGGGATTTGCAGTTTGGATTGATTTGATTCAACTAATAAGACGTTATATTAAAGATCGTCCAAGGAATTGGAAATTAGCTTGGAGACCTTTCAGTAATCAAAGCCGTCTTGTGCTTATAAGTACAGGTTGTCTCCTATTAGGAGGAACACTGCTTGCTTGGTTACTGGAAATGGATAACTCTAAGACAATCGGTACTCTCAATGTCTGGCAACAACTTCTGGTAAGTTTCTTTCAGACTGTAACCATGCGTACCGCTGGCTTTGCAACTATTTCCTATACCAATGCCGATTTCTCCACAAATCTTCTTTTTATGATTCAAATGATTATTGGGGGTGGTCCTGGAGGAACTGCGGGTGGTATCAAGGTGACAACTGCCTCTATCATGTTCCTACTTTTTAAGTCAGAGCTATCTGGTAACTCGAGTGTGGTTTTTCGAAACCGTATTATATCTAACAAAACCATTTTGCAAGCATTCACAGTTATACTCTTTTTCCTAACGATGCTCTTTGTCGGCTATGTTATTTTGCTGGAAACTAATCCTACTCTCTCACCACTAGGCCTACTTTTTGAGAGTGTGTCAGCCATTGCTACCGTTGGTGTTTCAATGGATTTGACCCCTAATCTAAATACCCTAGGACGCCTTGTTATCATGGCTCTGATGTTCATTGGCCGTGTCGGACCTATCACTGTTCTCTTGAGCTTGATGACCAAAAAAGAAAAACATATCTCTTATGCCCCAACTGACATTTCAGTCGGCTAAACTATTTTATTAATTGACAATATTCTGAAAGGATTTTATATGAAAACACAAATTATTGGGGTCCTTGGTTTGGGAATCTTTGGACAAACTATTGCAACCGAACTCTCTTCTTTTGGACAAGATGTTATTGCCTTAGATAATAATGCTACAACAATTGATTACCTTGCTGATCAGGTGACTAAGGCTGCTGTTGGGGACATTACTGACATTGAATTTCTACGTTCTGCTGGTATCGATACTTGCGACTCAGTCATTATTGCAACTGGAGAACACCTAGAATCGTCTGCGCTAGCGCTCTTGCAGTGCAAAAAACTTGGTATTAAGAATATTATTGCCAAAGCTATGAATAACAATTATGAGGAAGTCCTTTACGGAATGGGTGCTAACTGGGTCATCACTCCTGAACGTAGCACAGCAAAAGAATTGGCTTCAAATATCCTCCGCTATAACATATCAAATGTTTTTCATTTAGAGGACGATGTAGCTTTAATTGAACTTAAAATTCCTAGTGAATGGGCTGGAAAGTCCTTGCATACTTTAAATCTAAGACAAAATTATAACGTCAATGTTATTGGTTTTAGAGATGAGAAAAGTGGCAAGTTAAACACTCATTTTGACCCAAGTAAGAAACTACCTGATGAAGGAATCATCCTAGTTGTCGCTGACAATCGAACACTAGAAAAATTTGATTATTTAGGATATTTGAAATAACAAAAAACGTTCCAATCTCGTTCATCTAGACAAGACTGGAACGTTTTTTGTTGTGCTTATCTGCATACTTTTACTAAAAGCCAAGAATATCATCCCCATGGATTGTAAAAACGACCATGATTGAGGAAGATTAAGCCTATACTAATCCCCAATAAAAGAATAGCTGACACAATGACAAGGTAATCTTGTTTCATCAAAGATTTATGCACATACAAAGATGATAGATTCTTGAGCTAGCTATAGTCTTTGACTATGTTTTCTCTAAAATCAAAAAGCCAGCCAAATAGGCCGACCTTATACAATTAGCTATGCTTTCTTCCAACGGCTCTTTTCTGCTACTGCTGTAAAGAGAACGTCTGTTGAAGAATTAAGGGCTGTTTCACAAGAGTCTTGGATGACACCTACGATAAAGCCGACACCGACAACCTGCATGGCCAAATCATTTGAGATACCAAAGAGGCTACATGCTACCGGCACTAATAGGAGGGATCCTCCAGCAATACCTGAGGCACCACAAGCAGAAATAGCTGAAACCACACTAAGAATGAGTGCTGTCGCAAAGTCGACCTGAATCCCCAAAGTCGTTACTGCAGCAAGCGTTAAGACATTGATTGTCACGGCTGCTCCAGCCATATTAATAGTTGACCCCAAAGGGATAGAAACCGAATAGGTATCAGGATTCAAACCAAGATCCTTACAAAGTTGAAGGTTAACTGGAATATTGGCTGCTGACGAGCGAGTAAAGAAGGCTGTAATCCCAGAGTCTTTCAAACAACGGAAAACTAGTGGGAAAGGATTTTTGCCCATCATCACAAAAGCAATGATTGGATTAACAACCAAGGCAACAAAGGCCATTGTTCCCACTAAAACAAGGATTAGGACCCCATAATCTGCCAAAACACCAACACCATTCTCAGAAATAGTATTAAAGACAAGACCAAGGATACCAAATGGGGCCAAGTTGATAATCCAACGAACGATTTGTGAAGTCACTTCTGCCAAGGTATTAAGCAAATCCTTCGTGTGATTGCTAGCTGCTCGCATGGCAAAACCAAAGACAACTGCCCATACCAAAACACCAATATAGTTAGCTTGAGCCAAGGCATTGACAGGGTTATCCACCATCTTAAGCAATAAATCTTTAAAGACTTCTCCCACACCTTGAGGTGCTGTCGCTTTAGTCGCTGCAGCTGCTCCCAACTTCAAAGAAATTGGAAAAATATAGTGAGAAATAACAGCCGTCAAAGCTGCCGCAAAGGTCCCAAAGAGATAAAGAACAATAACTGTCTTCATGTTGCTTTGTTGCCCTTCTCGCGTTTGGGAAAGGGCATTGGCAACCAAGGCAAAGACCAAAAGTGGGGCAATTGCCTTCAAACCACCAACAAACATGTCTCCTAAGAGACCAATAACCGTAAACTTAGGAACAAGCAAACCAAGCACAGCACCCACTACCACACCAATGGCAATACGCTTAATTAGACTGGTTCTATTCCAAGTTGAAATAAAACGTTTCATAACTTATTAACTCCTTTTTTATGGTTAGTCAACCATAAAGCATTCGATAGCTTCCATACTATGATAAATATCTGAAATCGTCAAGACATGAGAAAAGCCTGTGGCAAACAGGCTCTCAAATCCTATTTATGACTCAATTTACGTGTCAAGAAATCACCCAAGAATTGGATAAGGAAAATCAAAATCAAAATCAAGAAAGTTGCCAAAATGGTAACTGATGTACTAGAACGGTTATATCCATAATAGATGGCGATGTAACCAAGACCACCGGCACCGATAGCACCAGCCATTGCAGTTTCACCGACTAGGGAAATCAGAGTTACGGTTGATACACGAACCAACTCAGGTAGACCTTCACCAAGGTAAACCTTAATCGTATCCCAAAGTGTCGCACCACTAGCTTGTGCTGCTTCAATAACGCCACGGTCAAGATCTGCAAGTACCACCTGTACTTGACGTGCAAAGAATGGGAAGGTTGCAGCTGACAATGGAACCAAGGCTGCCGTCATACCGAGGTTAGTCCCTACGATAAAGTAAGTGAACCCTTTCAAAATCGCCAAGAGGATGATGAAAGGAATGGCACGAAAGATTGAAGTGATTTTATCCAAGATTTGGAAAACAAATTTATTTTCAATGACTCCACGAGGACCTGTCAATACCAAGAAGAGCCCCATAACAAGACCAAGAAGTCCCCCAATGATGAAGGAAATAACCGTCATGTAGAGAGTCGCATAGATGGCGTCTGGCCAAGAGTTAACCCCCTGCATACCGATACGATAAATATCTGGAAAGTTTTGTTGAATCCAATCTGCCATTATTGGGCTCCTTTCTTAAGTACTTGTAAGCTGACACCTGCATTTTCAATCGCTTTTTGAGCAGCAAGAACCTGATCCGCTTCACCATCCAAGACAACGACCAATTCACCAACAGGAGTATCACCTAGAATCTCAACGTTACCATAAAGGATGTTACTTGAAACGCCGTACTCTTTGAAAAGTTCGGTCAAGAGTGGCTCATCTGTTGAAGAACCAGCATATTTAAGTTGAACGAGAAGGGCTGAGCTTGGTAAGTTTTTCACCAAAGGTTGTGCATTAATCTTAGCCAAGGCATCTTCAATCCCTGATGCAGTTTCAATAAATTCTTGTGTCAAATCTTCTTGAGGATTTGAGAAGATATCAAGGACACTGCCCTCTTCCAAAAGTTGACCATTTTGCATAACGGCAACACGGTTACAAATATCTTTAACAATTTGCATTTCATGGGTAATCATAACCACTGTCAAGCCAAGTTTTTTATTCAAATCCTGCAAAAGTGAAAGAATTTGCTTAGTTGTTTTAGGGTCAAGGGCTGATGTAGACTCATCTGAAATCAAGATTTCAGGATCATTAGCCAAGGCACGGGCAATCGCTACACGTTGTTTTTGACCACCTGACAATTGTGCAGGATAGTTTTCCGCACGATCAGCCAAATCAACCAATTCCAAAAGACCACGAATTTTTTTGTCTTTCTCTTCATTGCTTAGTTTAGAATGACGAAGAGCAAAGGCTACATTTTCATAAGCCGTCTTTTGAGCCATAAGGTTAAAGTGTTGGAAAATCATCCCAATCGTTTGACGTTTCTGACGCAATTCTTTTGTCGACAATTGGACCTTACCATCTGCAAAAGTCACATCTTTACCGATAGTGATTTTACCAGCTGTAGGCACTTGCAAAAGATTGATTGCGCGCACAAGGGTAGATTTACCAGCCCCTGAATAACCAACAATTCCGTAAATATCACCTTTTTCAATCTGGATAGACACATCCTTAACCGCTTGAATAGTGCGGCGTTTCTGCGTAAAGGTGATATCAATATTTTTCAAATCAATAATGACATTACTCATAACTTGCAATTAACTCCTTAATTAGTTCAATGTGGGTGTAGTAATCTGCTAAGCTAACATTTTCATCCCCACCATGGTCACGACTGTTAGCATTTCCTATGCCAAAGGCTGCCATAGGAACACCCAAAGCCTGATGAATCATATGCATAGGCCCTGTACCTGCTGCCGTTGGAAGCACAGCAACACCTTCTTCATAAAAGCCTTTTGCTAATTCAATAACATTGACAATAGCCGGATCAGACATATCACTACGATAACTTTCTTCACCAAGAGTGAAGGTCACCTTGATACGGTCAAATCCTTCTTTTTTGAGGTGAGTCTTGATACACTCCAAAACGTACTCAGGCGTCAAGCCAGGGACCAAACGCATCTCCATCTTAGCTCTGGCTTGAGCTGGTAAGATAGTCTTAACCCCTTGCCCCTGATAACCTGTTGAAATGCCTTCAATGGAAAGGGCAGGTTCAAAATAGTAAGTTTTTAAGAAAGCTCGGCGGTCACTTTCTAAAATGGGTAGTTTTAAGCCGTAAATCTTACGAAGACTATCTGCATTTTCAATGGCATAAGTTTCAATAAGATCCATCTCTCGTTCGTTTGGTTGGACAATCTTTTCATAGATACCGTCGATAAGGATACGTCCCTGATCATCTCTCATGCTTGAGATAGCGTTGAGCAAGTACCACGAAGCCGATTCAATCACTGCACCAAATTTAGAGTGGATATCAACATCAGCACTCTCGACAGACAAGTCAAAGGTAATAATCCCCTTGTTGCCCCCTGTGATTTCCAATTGACCTTTACTATTTCGATTTCCTTGCTCCCAAACCAATAGGTCTGCTGGAAGAAGGTCATCTCGGTATTTTTCCAAATATTTTTCAAGGTCAGTTGATGCAGATTCTTCAGCCCCTTCCATCATAAACGTAATATTTACAGGAAGGTCGCCAACCTCTCGAATATATTTCCGCAGGGCTGTCAAACGAGCTGTAATATGCCCCTTATCATCATCAACACCACGACCATACATGTAGCCCTTACGAACTGTCAGACGGAAAGGTTCATCTGTCCATGGCTGATCATTATCCGCAGGAACCGTATCATAGTGTTGATAGAAAATAATTGTTTTCGCATCTGGATTTGGACTCTTGAATTTTGCCAAGACAAATGGT
This sequence comes from Streptococcus sp. HMSC072D03, assembly GCF_001812855.1. Taxonomy (NCBI): domain Bacteria; kingdom Bacillati; phylum Bacillota; class Bacilli; order Lactobacillales; family Streptococcaceae; genus Streptococcus; species Streptococcus sp. HMSC072D03. The sequence goes on along the minus strand of NZ_KV810690.1, from coordinate 5,727 downwards.
GCCGTATAGGTCTCGTCAATTGTCACCTCTGCACCAACACCAGAGAAAATCTCACCAAGGTAAGCAGCCACGTCATAGAGACCAATATTTTGAGCAAAAATAGATTTTTTAGAAATCAAAGTCCGCAAGACTTCAAAATAGTGCTGAGCAATTTCATCGTTACGAAATTTTCGTAACTGCTCTTCTTCACTTGAAAATGCCATCAAATCGTCTCCTTCATACACGACAAAATGGCGTGCTCTCACACGCCCTCTGTCTTTAGCTTATTTCTTTGAATTAGCTTTCAATTGATCTTGTGTTGGGGCACCTTTCCATGCTGGAAGGTCAACCTTGTTAGATGCATCATAGATGATTTGTGCTACTTCATCGTTTTGGTATGCTTTAATCAAAGTCTTGATAGCATCAGCTTTATTTGATTTTTCCCAATCTTTATTAGCTGCAATGACGTTAACCCAATCTTTCAAATCTTGACTTGGTTCTTCTTGGAAGAGAGTTGTATCATAGTTAACGTTTTGTTGTTGTGCGTATGAGTTATTAACAACCGCTGCATCTACTGATGAAAGCGTTTGGGCAGCTTGTTCAGCTGAGATTTCTTTGATGTCCAATTTCTTTGGATTCTCAGAAATGTTCTTGATAGTTGCCAATTCACCATCTTTAACATCCAACTTAATCAAACCAGCTGTTTGAAGAAGTGTCAAAGCACGGCTTTCGTTTGTACCATCGTTAGGTACTGAGATTGTAGCTCCTTCTGGAAGCTCTTTAACATCTTTATACTTAGCTTTTCCGTTTTCAGTACCTGAGAAAAGGTGGATTGGGCTAAGAAGTGTGTCAGCTGCCGCAACAACATCACCTTTATTTTCTTTGTTCCAGTTGTTCAAGAAATAAATGTGTTGGAAAGCATTAACATCGATTTCGCCGTTTTTAAGGGCTTCGTTTGGTTGATTGTAGTCTGTGAACTCTTTCAACTCGATAGTAACACCCTTGTCTTTAGCCAATTCTTTGACTTTATCCCACAATGGCTCAGTTGTATCATCCAAAGTCATGATACCAACTGTCAAAGTTTTATCATCTTTAGCTGATTTATTACCACCAGCACCACAAGCAGCCAAAGCTACTGTTGAAGCGATTGCCAATCCTGTAATTCCGAGAATTTTTTTAAGTTTCATAACGAACTCCTTTTAATTGTTTTAAGTGTAAAATTATTATCCCATAGGATGAGAATTGTAGCAAATTGTTTATAATTGTACATTTCTATAGTTTTTAACTATAACGTGTCCTAGATTTTAATTATATGAAAAAGCTGAGAATCATTCCCAGCTCCTTTCTTATTTTTTGCTTGGAACTTTCAAAGCGTCTTTAGTTGGAATATAGTCTTTATTTCCAAGGAATTTTTCAGCCAACTTAGCCAAAGTACCATCTTTTTGGAGTTCTTCCAAACGTTTGTTTACAAATTTTTGAAGGTCTTTTTGGTTATCTGCGAACAAGAAGTAGATGTATGGTTGTTCATCAGATTTAAGCTCAATAGTCTTCAAGTTGCTCAATTTATTATTTTTGATGATTGCATTAACAGTTGGTGCATCAAAAATCTTGAAGTCGTACTTACCTTCATTCAAACTTGTCAACATTTGTGTAATATTTTCATTTGTATAGTTAAGCTCAACTGGCTTGTCTGAATGTTTATCGTTAAACTCTGTCAATTGAGTAGCTGTCGATGTTCCTTGAACAACCTGCGTTGAGTGTCCAGCAATATCATCATATTTCTTAATATTACTATCTTTTGGAACAGTCAAAACAGCTGGTGTGGTACCAATTGGATATGAGAAGAGGTATTTTTGGTCACGTTCTTCTGAATAAGAGATATTGTTCCCAGCCATTTGGTATTTAGCTGAGTCAAGACCTGTGAAGACTGAAGACCATTCTGTTTTTTGGAATTTCACTTCATATTTGTCAGAGTCTTTGAAGACTGCTTTAGCCACTTCCACATCGTAACCAGTCAATTCACCGTTTTCTTCATATGAGAACGGTGCTGTTGTCCCAACTGTGGCAAAGTTAATTGTTTCTTTAGCACCTGAAGATTTAGATGCTTCTTTTGATGATTTAGATGAACATGCAGCAAGCAAAGCTACTGAAGCAATGGCTACACCTGTGATTCCAAGAATTTTTTTAAGTTTCATAATATTCTCCTTTGAGATTGATTGTTTTTATTGTAACAGAATTCACTAAGCTTAACTAATACTTAAACATAATCAAGGTGATAAGAAAATACTATCACCTAAAAGTATTAATTGTTTGACAAAGAAAAAGTCATTTCCAATATCTAAGAATGGACACAAACCGTTAATCTCTAAAAAACTGTCTTTAGCATTTGACTGTTTCTGACAATATAGCCAGTACAATCTATCATTCAATGTGAGCATAATATTTTTTCTCGCCTATTTTTCCTTTGCCTTTCCAGCAACCCTTGTCTTGATCAGTACGATTGACCTGGGCTGTCGCCTATTAGGTGGAAAAGCAAAGGGAATACGACTTGAATCGGGAATATTTATGGTCACTAGTCTACTCCAAGGCATGCAAATTAGTCTCTGGGGCCTGCACGACAACTGGGGGAGCGCTCAGATTCTTTGCCTTCATGCGAGTATCCTCCTTTACTTTATGGCACGCACTGGACAAAGTAGTCAAGAGCGTTTGGGAATTACGGTTTGGCTAGACCTCATATACACCAGCTACATCTTCCCACTGAAATATTTCTTAATCGGAGCCTGGACACTCTTTAGCGTTTATATGGCACTCTATGGTGTGACGCCACGTCGCTTACTGTCAGGTTGGTTTGTCACAGTACTCTTTATTTGGTGTGTCCTAACACTAATTCGACTCTATAAACCTATTCAGGCAACTCGTCTCGCTGTATTTTATGCAACTATCAGCTTCACCCTCGTTAGCCTCTTAAGTAGCTTTATTTTGTAAGAAAAAAAGAGTGGAACTAGACTAACTAGTTTCACCCTTTTTATATTGGAGTTATTTTGAATCTCTTGTAGGAAAGGCATACATCACCCAAAGTACTACTAGTAGTGGTGTCGCTTTTAATACAATCCAAGCAACATTGAAATTGGCATCACGTAGACGACGAATCTGAATTGAAATTGTGGGAAGCGCCGTTGCTGTTATAAATAGAATAAAAGCTGTCAATGTAAAGCCAGCAGCTTTTGTTTGCCCAAGCAGGTTCATCAGTAGGAAAATCAAAGTACCAATAACTCCATTAATCAAGACAACCCACCAATAGTCTGATCGTTTTGTACGACCATAAAAATCGAGATAGCCTAACCAAAAATTTTTATATGCCTCTAACATGTTTACACCTCTTAATAATATGCTACCAGTATACTATATAAAGAAGATAGGTGCAAGATGTGAAAATTTAGACTTCTTAAGTTTTATACATATATAATAGGAAGATTTTTTAAATAAACTGGAATGGATTGAAATTAGGACTGTCCGACTCAATCTGACCACCCCCCATGGTCACTACACGGCTGACATGTTGACGGACACTATTGCGGTGAGCAATAAAAATCATTGTTCGTTTAATCTTAGCAAGATTAGCCATGACCCTGCTTTCAGTATCACTATCGAGACCACTGGTAGCTTCGTCAAAAATCAAGATAGGCTGCTTGGACAAGAGGGCCCTCGCTATCGCCAAGCGTTGTTTTTGACCACCAGATAGACCACCATCCTCAGATACTTGGGTCTGAAAACCTAGTGGCATTTTTTGAATATCCTCTAAGATATCAGCTTGTTGGCATACCTTAAGGAGCTTTTTCTCGTCAACTTCTCCTTCAAATCCTAATAGCAGATTTTCTAAAATGGTTCCTGTAAACACATAGGTCTGCTGGGGAACATAAGTCACCATTTGACGTAACTCCGCATGGCCAATAGCATCTTTATCTAGGGTTACATGACCACTAGATTTTGTGTAATAACCTGACAACATTTTCGCTAAGGTTGTTTTCCCAGATCCACTTTTACCCATGAGGGCGATTTTCTCACCCTTATGAATCGTTAAATCAATCTTACTAAGCGTCTCTTGCTGATAACTAAAACGGTGACTGACTCCTTTAAGAGCAAGTTGTTTAAAAGAAAACTCTTTAAGTTTTCCTTTTTCTTCCTTATCCACAACATAAACTTCTTGAAGACGATTATTGGCTACTTTGGCTTGCTGAATTTTGGATTGGAGATTAATAATATTAATTAAAGGAGTTGTAAAATAATTCAGCAACATATTATAAGTAATCAACTGACCTGCAGATAGTTGCCCTTCCATGACCAATTGTGCCCCATACCAGAGGATAAAGACATTGGAAACTAACTGAACCCCTGTCTTTAAACCATCCTGCGTTAATTGCCACTTGGCCTTAGACAAAGACTTCTTCAAATAGTCATGGAATTTCACCTCAATTTCCTGATAGCGTCTTTCTTCAACTCTCAAGGATTTTAAGGTTTCAATGCCTCTCAAATCATCAATAACAGCGGTATTGACCTGACTATTTGCCTCCATCAATTGATAATTTTCCTTTTCAAAAAGCTTATAGAATGCCAAAATGATTAAAACATAAAGAGGCACTACCGTGAGAGTCATCACAAAAAGTGACTGATTTTGTACAATAAGAGCCACAGCTAGAGTCATCACAATGGTCACATCTAGGAAAATCGATAAAATCGTTGAAGCTAGAGCATCGATAATAGTGTTGGCATCTCCAAAACGTGACGTGATTTCACCAGTACGACGTGAACTAAAGAAACTAATAGGTAAGGAAAGGACATGCTTAATATAAGGAAGGATGACAGCAATGGACAAGTAATTTCCCAATCGATGTAGAAGATAATCTTTGAAAAAAGTAAATACTTGTTGAGCTAGATAAGAGATACATAGGCCTAGCGAAATCATGGTCAGAAGAGTGTAAGCCTCCTGAGGAATCAAGCGGTCAATAATAGATTGCAAATAATAAGAACCAATAATATTAACAAGGGTCACTAGAAAACTTAACAAGACAATAACTGCAATCAAACCCTTACGACGAAACAAAATCGGTAAAAATGAAAGAAGCCCAGGTACATCTTCTTTGTATTTAGTATAGGATTTTCCTGGAACAAAAAAGAGAGCAACTCCCGTCCACTCTTTGGCAAACTCCTCTAAGGGCATTTTAATGACCTTCTTGCTAGGATCTGGATCACCAATAATAAGCTGCCCCTTGATTTGACCAAACACCGTATAATAATGTTGCAGTCCACCTTCTTTAACCACATGTGCAATAAAAGGATAAGATAGGCTTTCTTGTTTAAACAAGTCTAAATCCGCACGAATAGCCTGAGTTTCAAGACCCATCTGCTTGGCCGCTTCAACCAAACCAAGCGCAGAAGTGCCTTCACGAGAAGTCTGAGCCAACTCCCGCAAATAAGCTAAACTATAAGATGAACCATAGTGTTTAAGAATCATGGCCAAGGTAGCGACACCACAGTCACGCTGATCAACCTGTGAGATATATGGATATTTTGACATGGTGACTCCTTATTAAAGACAACCTGTGAAATAAGGCAAGATAGTGATAAGTAGTGAGAATAGTGTAAATAAATTTAGCTTTTTCAAAATAAAACTCCTTTTAACTGTTATTTATGTTTCTATAGTAAACATTTAACCATTAAAAACTCTAAGCAGGCTTAGCCTGCTAACTC
>NZ_KV810689.1:0-438 GCF_001812855.1 Streptococcus sp. HMSC072D03 | reverse complement strand
CTAATAAACTAGCTAAAAATGAAAAGGTGTATATATGTTTTTTAGAAGAAATGAGGGTCAGTACCGAGAAACTGATCGTGTGACACGTTTTAAATTGGTAAAGTCAGGGAAACATTGGTTACGTGCCGCAACTTCTCACTTTGGGCTTTTTAAGATAATAAGTGGTCGTGTGGATGCGTCATCTGTATCAGTTCATCAAGTTGAGGAAGAAGTACCTTTAATCACAAGTGACAGACTTTTAAAGGGAGTAGCCGCGACTGGAGCTCTACTAGGTGGAGGAGTAGCGACTTATGTGGTTCAAGCTGATGAAGCAACAAGTCCATCAGCGGTAGAGCATACGGTTAGTCCGACGACAGATGTTTTGGCAGCTTCTGATTCAGCGGTTTTGGGTCATTCTGGAGCTATTACAGAATCTGCAGTCAGAGGAGATGTAGTTAG